>JAGHJI010000079.1 GCA_017886765.1 Eubacterium sp. | reverse complement strand
ATATAAGCCGGTGTACTTCCTTAAAATACGACGGTCTGTACAGCCAGAAAGCGAGACCGTAACCGAAACTGTCAGGAAAAAATTCAAAATAATAAAACGGTGCGCCGGGAAATTCATTTTTATACCGTCTGAAAAACATCCACATGTTTTCCCGGTATTTGATTTTATTCCGTCTGCCTCTTGTATCGCGGTAGATTCTTGAAACAGACCGGACGGGGTCGGTAAGCATCATATCGTCAATATCCAGCATGAGCTCGCTTAAATCAAGCATGATCTGGCGCATGGGTATGGTGATGCCCTGCTTGAGCTCTTCCTTATGTTCTTCATAAAAAGCTCTTGAGTCATGAAATCTGTTTTCACACAAAAGCTGTATGCTTTCGGGCTTTATCCCTTTAAAATTATACTCGTTCATTTCAGTAAACCCTTATCCTCCATCTGCTGCGCCGCCAGCAGGGCGCATATTTTCGCGCTGTGAAAATTCAGTCCGCCCTGAATCCAGGCGTAGTACGGCTCTCTTATGGGCGCGTCGGCGGAAAGCTCTATGGACGAGCCCAGCGTAAACGCTCCGGCAGCCATAACCACCTTGCTGTCATATCCGGGCATATCCCAGGGTTCCGGCAGCACAAAGCTGTCAATGGGACTGCCGCTTTGAATACCCTGACAAAACGCCACAAGACTGTCCGCGTTTTCCAGTCCCAGTGACTGAACGATATCATGCCTTGTTTCATTATATTTCGGCGTTACGTCATAACCGAAGCTGCCGAAAAGCGCCGATATGAACACAGCGCTTTTAAGGGCCTCCCCGACTGTATGCGGCGCGTAAAACAATCCCATATAAAGTTCACGGTTGTGACCTAAAGTCGCACCAACCTCCCTGCCGAGTCCCGGCGTTGTAAGTCTGTAGGCGCATTTCTCAACAAGATCGGCTCTGCCTGCAATATATCCGCCGGTGGAGGCAATACCTCCGCCGGCATTTTTTATAAGTGAACCTGCGATTAAGTCCGCACCGGCTTCAGTGGGCTCGCGCTTTTCAACAAATTCTCCGTAGCAGTTGTCCACCATTACAATGACATCAGGATTCTTTTTCTTTACCACTTTGCTGACCTTTTCAATCTCATCAACGGAAAGGCTGGGTCTCAGTTCATAGCCTCTGCTGCGCTGGATATACACCATGGTAACGGTACTGTCCACCGCTTTTTCAATCGCGTCATAATCGAGCCTGTCATTTTTCAGTTTTACTTCATCATATGTAATGCCGAACTCCTTCAGCGAGCCCATCCCCTGTCCGCTGATTCCGATAACGCCGTGAATGGTGTCATAAGGCGTTCCGGTAACGCTGAGCATTTTGTCACCGGGTCTGAGCACGCCGTAAAGCGCCGTGGCAAGGGTATGGGTACCGCAGGTAAAGTTATGGCGCACGAGCGCATCCTGGGCGCCGAAAACCTTAGCCCATACTTTATCAAGCGTTTCTCGTCCTCTGTCATTATATCCGTATCCGGTGCTGGATACAAAATGACTTTCAGACACGCCGCATTCAATAAAGGCTTTCTGTACTTTGAGCTGGTTATATTCCGTAACCCTGTCAATATACGCAAACTGCTCTTTGCAAAGCTCCATAGCCATGTCAGACGCTTTTTCTATTCTCTCACTGATTCTAAAAAAAGGAATCATTTATACATTCTCCATTTTCCGATATTTTTAAAACCGAGCCCTTTATAAAAATGCTCGTTAAGATTTTCTTCGCGCATAAGATAAACCGTGCCCTTAGTATCGCTCACCATCTCAGATACAAGGGCAGAGCCGTAACCCATGCTCCTGAACGCCGGAGAAGTCCTGACGGCGCTCAAAACAGCATTGTCATGGTATATTGAAGAAAATATTCCGCTGGAAACGATTTCGCCGTTAATGTTCAGCGTATACGCTCTGGCACAGCCGTGCCTTATGCGGTGGCTTATGTCCACATACCAGGACTCAAAATCCAGCGTATCATAATCCACAAAATTAAACAACTCCATGAGTTTTGGGAATCTGTCCACATCAGCATAGGGACAAGGAATTTCTAACTTTTTGTCTGATGACATAACAACACCCTGACTAAAAGTGCCGCCAAATTCAAAAGAACTGTCAGCTAAAACGGTGGAATATCCTATTGCTTTTAAAAACGAACACATTTCCTCCGTATCCGCATCATCATCTATACAAAGCGTGACATCATGGTCAAGTTTGGAAAGGATTGCCGTAATTCTTTTGTTTTCATCAAGCTGTCTGTAAAATGAGGCAAAATCATAACCGCAGCCGTAGGCTTTAATCAGCGACATGATTCTAATATAATAAAAATCCTGTTTATCAAAGCCGTCAAATTGTTTAATATCCGTAAGTTTCTCAATCATCATTCAGTACATACAGCTGCGGCAACAGGACGTTTATTAGTTTTCTTGTTTCGGCTATATCGGATTTTTTGACAACGCTTGCCCCAGAATGAATATATCTGCACGGCAGGGAAACGGCAAGAACTCTGCTGCCCTTTCCGCTGCTCTGTATGGCTCCGGCATCATTGCCGCCGGCTATAGCGGTTTTGGTCTGTGCCTTGATATCATTTTCCTTTGTCGTTTTCATGGCAAGATTATACAATTTTCTGTCATAAATGGTTCTGCCGTCCATAAAGGAGATAACGGCGCCGTCGCCGAGTACGCAGACCCTCTCGCCGCCTTTGACTCCGCAAAGGTCCGCCGCAGTGGTAGCTTCAAAAATAATCGAAATATCGCTCTGTACCTGATAGGACGTGCACATTGCGCCGCGCAGACCTACCTCTTCCTGAACATTAAAACAGAAATACGTATCATATTCCAGTTCAGATTTAATCAGCTCTATTAAAAGCATACAGCCGATTCTGTCGTCAAGGGCTTTGGAAACAATATATCCGTCGCCGAATTCATGATAATCACCGCTGAAATACGCATAGTCGCCGAGATGTACATATTTCAGCGCGTCCTCCTTGTTTTTCGCTCCGATATCTATCCTCATCGACTTGATTTTCGGCGCGGACTTTTTTTCATCCTCATTCATCAGGTGGACCGGCTTGAGACCGATTACGCCGTGGATATGATTTACCGTGACGGATCTGCCGGCAATCACCTTTGCATCAATCCCACCGACAGTGTTGAATGACAAATATCCGTCATCATCAATATCCGTTATAATAAAGCCCACTTCGTCCATATGTGCACAGAGCATAACTTTTTTATCAGGCATACGTCTGCCCTTTTTATATGCAATCACAGAGCCGAGAGGATCCACGCTGTACTCGCAAAAATCCTTGATCTCATGAATAATATACTCCCGCACATGTTTCTCGTCGCCGGAGGTACCGTTTAAATGACAAAGTTCCTTAAGCATTTCTATCACCTGCCCTTTCGCTGATATAAGCGCAGATCAGCTTGCTGACGCTCTCAACATCAGCAACGTCCACAACCTCAACGCGCTGGTGCATATATTTTTCGGGAATGGAAATCAGCGCGGTTTTGATTCCGTTTTGTGATACACTGATTACGTCGGCGTTTGTACCGGTCCTGCCGTTCATAATTTCACGCTGATAAGGTATATTGTATTTGTCTGCGGTGTTTACCAGCATTTCAGACATAGTTTTATCAAGCGTGGGCGAGAACCCGATCATAGCACCCTTTGATATTTCACAGCATTCGGACTTATCGCATCCGGGGGTGTACGCAAAGGAAACGTCAACAACGATGGCTTCGTCCGCATTCTTATCATAAACGCCGGTCTTTGCCCCTCTTGTACCAACCTCCTCTTGGGAGGAGAACATGACCGTAATTTTACAGGGGAGTTCTTTCAGCCGGTCGAGACACGATAAGATTGCGGCTACGCCCGCCCTATCGTCCAGACAGGAGGCGCTGACAAGTCCGTTTAACAGCGGTGTAAAATTACGCTTAAATGTGACTCTGTCCCCCGGAGAAACAAGCGTTTCAAGCTGCGCTTTTGTAAATCCCGTATCCACTGAAAGATCAGAAAGCTTCGGCGTTTTCTTCTCATCATCAGCGGTCTGCAGATGAGGCGGCAGCGTTGAAATAACACCCTTTAGTTCCTCCCTGCCCCAGACAGAGACCTCCATCGCCGGCAGAGAGCGGGTATCAATCCCGCCAAGGTTTGACAGCTTTAAAAATCCGTCGTCTGTAATTTCCGTTATAACAAACCCGATTTCGTCAATGTGCGCGTCCAGCAGAAAATGATACCCCTCGCCGAAAGTACAGCAGACGTTATTCATACAGTCAACCGTAACCTCACCGAAAGGCGCGAGCTTTTCCTTGAGCAGGCTGACAACCTTATCCTCATTGCCTGATACGCCAACGGTCTGCGTAAGTTCTTTTATAAGTTCAGTCGTCTTTTCCATTATTCACCAAATCCGTTTACAAGTTCTTTAAATCTTCTTCCTCTGTACTCAAAGGTTTTAAACTGATCAAAGGCGGGACAGGCAGGACAAAGTGAAACGATATCACCGCTCACTGCCCTGTTTTTCGCCGCCATAAGAGCATTTTCCATAGTGTCCGTCCTGATGATCTCCAGTCCGGAGTCCTTATAGCCGTCGCTGTTTACTATTGTGTTATAGATTTTATCTGCCGTCGCTCCGTTGAGCACAAGCAGTTTAACATATTTCAGAATATCCGGCACCATCTCACGCATATCGTTGCCCTTATCCGAACCGCCCATAATGACGATGATTTTTTTTCCGAAGGCGCGCAGTCCGCTGATGACACGGGAGGGAGATGTGGCGATGGAATCGTTATAATATTTCACACCGTTAAATTCCCGCACAAATTCAATTCTGTGCTCCACGCCGCCGAAATTCCTTGCGACCTTAACGATCTTTTCAGGCTGGGCAAAGCCCCATACGGCGCATATCGCCGCGCAGTAATTTTCAATATTATGCGTTCCGGGAATCCTGATATCGTCTTTATGCATAACATAGGTCTCCTTCTCGCCGTCGTTATATACGATATCACCGTTGGCTTTCATATAGGCGCCCCTCGCGACAGGATGCTTTATGGAAAATTCAGATAACTGTCCTCTGACATCATACCGCATGTCATGATAAACACGGTTGCCGATGGAATAATCGCAGTCCGCGTTGAGAACCGTTCTGCAGTCGGAATTCTGGTAAATCAGAATATTCCGTTTTGCGTCCACATATTCATCGAGGCTGATATGATGATCCTGATGTGTACATTCAATATTTGTCACAACAGCCACATCGGGCGTATTTACCATATTCCCCATTGTCAGCAGCTGGAAGGAGGAAAGCTCAACAACAGCAATATCTTTTTCCGTAATCGTTTCAAGCTCCGGCATCAGAGCCTTGCCGATATTGCCCCCCAGGTACACCTTATATCCCTGTTCCTGAAGCATTTTGGAAATCAGTGTTGTTGTGGTGGTCTTACCGTTTGAGCCTGTAACCGCTATGATTTTGGACGGACAGAGTCTGAAGAACACTTCCATTTCCGTGGTGACCTTCTGCCCTCTCTCTCTACACTCCCCTATCCACGGATTCTGAAACGGGAGTATTCCGTGTGAGCGGAATATAAGATCCATTTGCGGCAGTATGCTGAGGTAATCATCCCCCAGTGAAAAGGTTACGCCGAGAGCCTCCAGCTCATTGCAAATTTCCTGTCCTATATAGTCCCTGTCCCTTTTGTCACAGGCGTAGACCTGTACTCCAAGCCCAGCGAGGAACCGGGCACACGGCACATTGGCAACGCCCATACCGACAAAGGCGACTTTTTTGCCTTTTAAACTGTCAAAATATTGTTTTGCTTTTTCGTTCATCGTAACTCCTTATCTTGCTTGCTTATATTTAGTGCGCGCTGAATTTTCCGGCTCTGAAGTCTTTAATGTTAAAGGATTTCATTTTTTCCTCAAGCTCATCTTGGAAAGGCAGCCTTTCCTTGCCTATGTACTTATCGTTAATCGGAACATCACAGTTCATTGCAAAGTTGGCGATCATCTGCTGACACTTTGTTTTCACATTTCCGAGAAAATAAACGCGCCCGGTCGACATTTCACAAACTGCCAGCGCAATTTTAAGCTGCTCTTTTTTACCGAGAAAAGTCATCATCTTGCTCATGGCTATTGCACTGTCCTGCACAGTATCCGTTACAAAGCAAAGCACGCCGCTGCCCTTACGCTTTAAATTCTGAACGGTTATGTCATATATAGCCGAGTCCAGATAAGCAAGAATATCGTTTCTATCTATTTCGCTGACTGAAACGCAGTAAAAAAATTCTCTGTTCTTGTATGCTCTGAAATCAAATTCCAGCTCATTGACTTCTATATTTTTACTCATGGAATAACCGCAGTTTTTCAAATCCTCATACATAACATTTGTATAAGCGTCAACCTCCCTTTCCTCACGGGAGGTTAAATAGTACCCGGTATCTGAAAGCTCGTTTTCAACAGAGGTCAAAAAAGAGTCCGTCTTGCCGTATCTTGAATAATATGTGAAAAGGATTACAAGAACGCCTATTACCGCAAAATCGCATACATAACTGCATACCGTAGCGGCTATGCTGCTTGCTTCTTCAATATAAGGTTTTGCGCCGATAAAGGCAAAAAGCAGCACTGCGGCAACGATAACGGAGATCTTCATTAAATTATATAATTGTCTTTGTTTTTTTCTGAATTCTCTCATTTTTTCGCACCTATTTTGTCATTTCCAAAAATTGTTCTTCATTAAGAATATCAATACCAAGCTGGTTTGCCTTGTCAAGCTTTGAGCCGGCTTCCTCTCCGGCAAGCACATAGGTCGTTTTCTTGGATACGGATGAAGAGGTCTTGCCGCCGTAAGATTCAATGATTTTTGAAGCCTCGCTTCTTTTCAGCGTCGGCAGCGTGCCGGTCAGTACGAAGGTCATTCCGGAAAAACGTTCATCCTTGACTTGGCTTGTTGACTTCATATTAACGCCGGCAGTTTTCAGTTTTTCAATCAGCTCCTTTGCCGAATCTGTAGCAAAATAGCTGACAACGCTGTCTGCCATAATCTGACCGTATCCCTCGATTGCCAGTATATCTTCGGCGGAAGCGGACATGACAGCGTCCATATCTCTGAAATGGTCGGCAAGCAACTTGCCCGCTTTTGCGCCGATATGGCGGATTCCCAGAGCGAAAATCAATCTGGACAAATCATTTGATTTTGAATTTTCTACAGATTTTCTGATATTATTCGCGCTGGTCTCTTTAAAACCGTCAAGACCTGCGATTTTATCGTAATCCAGATTATAAATGTCAAATGTATTTTTTATGAGTCCCTTGTCCACAAAGTTTTCGATAATCGCAGGTCCCAGTCCCTCAATGTCCATAGCATCCCGTGAACAGAAATGGATTAAATTCCTTAAAAGCTGGGCAGGACATTCGGGATTGATACACCGTATGGCCGCCTCATCTTTTTCACGGATAACAGGTTCATTGCAGGAAGGACAGCGAGTCGGAAAGATATATACGCTGTCGCTGTTATGCTCGTTGACGCAAAGGACCTCAGGAATAATATCACCGGCTTTTCTGACGGTTACGATATCGCCGATTGCAATGCCTTTTTCCTTTATAAAATCCTGGTTGTGCAGCGTCGCGCGGCTGACTGTTGTGCCGGCAAGATGAACGCTTTCAAGAATTGCTGTCGGCGTCAGCACGCCGGTACGTCCTACAGCAATTTCAATATCAAGGAGCTTTGTCTGCTTCTCCTCCGGCGGATACTTAAAGGCAACCGCCCATTTGGGATATTTTGAAGTGGAGCCGAGTATTTCACGGTTTGAAAATTCATCCACCTTGATGACCGCGCCGTCAATATCAAATTCAAGGGTACCGCGTTCTTCTCCGATTCTGTCTATCTCTACAATGGCGTCGTCAATATTGTCTACTCTTTTATAAAACGGAACTGTATTAAATCCCAATTCTTTAAGATAATCAAGAGATGCCTTATGGGAGGTCAGGTTTTCTCCCTCAATCCGCTGAATGTTGAAAACAAAAATGTCAAGTCCCCTGCCGGCCGCAATCGCGCTGTCTTTTTGCCTCAATGAGCCTGCGGCGGCGTTACGGGGATTTTTAAAGGGCTTTTCTCCGTTTAAAAGCTGTCTGTCCACCACTTTTTCAAAGCTCTTTTTCGGCATATAGACCTCGCCCCGCACTTCAATATACGGTATCGGTCTCGTTAATTTCAGGGGAATATTGTGAATCACTCTCAGATTACCGCTTACGTCCTCCCCTACATCGCCGTCTCCTCTGGTGGAGCCGCGTACAAATACACCGTCACGGTATTCAAGGCTGACTGACAATCCGTCAATTTTCGGCTCAACAACATAATGCCTGTTGCTCACGGTTTCATTGACACGCCTGTCAAATTCCCTGATTTCATCCTTGCTGAAAGCATCCTGCAAACTCTCCATTCTGACGGTATGAACAACGCTTTCAAAAGAGTTGTCCGCTTTACCGCCCACCTTTTTCGTTGGCGAGTCAACGGCGTCATATTCCGGATACTTTTCCTCCAGGGCAATCAGTTCGCGCATCATCATGTCATATTCGTAATCCTCAATTTCCGGAGCATCGTCATTATAATAACGGTCGGAATGATAACGCAGGGAGGCCCTGAGATCCTTTATTTTTTTCTCAATTTCATTCATACGATCACCAATAAAGAATATTCATTTTAGTTTATCACATATATTGTAATTAATCAATAAAGATAGAGAAAAACTCTGACAAAAAGCCAGAGTTTTTCTATTGTCAATATATTATTTTGTAAACTTATGGAACATCTTTTTACCCTTTTTGATAATGACATCCTCATCAAAATCAGAAGCTTTAAGCACGGCAAGGGCATTGCTGATCTTTTCATCATTTACACTGACGCCGCCCTGGTCGACAAGACGCCTGCCCTCGCCTTTTGATTTAATCATGCCCGCCTTGAGCATCATGTCAAGCACAGATATTTCACCGTCTGTAAAATCATCGTCTGAAAGCGTTGTTGTGGGCATATTGGAATTATCACTGCCGCCGGCAAAAAGCGCCCTTGCGGCATTCTGCGCTTTCTGCGCCTCCTCCTCGCCGTGAACCATTTTTGTAAGCTCAAAGGCAAGTATCTCTTTAGCCGTATTAAGCTGACTGCCCTCCCACGCGTCCATCTTTTCAATTTCTTCTAACGGCAGGAATGTGAGCATTCTTATACACTTCAAGACATCAGCATCGGCAACATTGCGCCAATACTGATAAAAATCAAAGGGAGAAGTTTTGTTGGCGTCGAGCCAGACAGCGTTTCCGGCTGTTTTACCCATTTTGTTACCCTGGGAGTCGGTCAGAAGTGTTATCGTCATTGCGTGGGCATCCTTGCCCAGCTTTTTACGAATAAGTTCCGTGCCGCCGAGCATATTGCTCCACTGATCGTCACCGCCGAACTGCATATTGCAGTTGTAATTCTTGAAAAGATGATAGAAGTCATAAGACTGCATGATCATATAGTTGAACTCCAGGAAGGAAAGACCTTTTTCCATTCTCTGCTTATAGCACTCAGCACGCAGCATATTATTGACGGAAAAGCAGGCGCCAACCTCACGCAGCAGTTCAACGTAGTTGAGATTCAAAAGCCAGTCGGCGTTGTTTATCATTAAAGCCTTGCCGTCGGAAAAATCAATAAAACGTTCCATCTGCTTTTTAAAGCAGGCGGCGTTGTGGTCAATATCCTCACGAGTCAGCATTTTTCTCATATCCGTTCTGCCGGAGGGATCGCCTATCATCGTTGTGCCGCCGCCTATAAGTGCTATAGGCTTATTGCCTGCCATCTGCAAACGCTTCATAAGCGTAAGCGCCATAAAGTGACCGGCGGTAAGACTGTCGGCCGTGCAGTCAAAACCAATATAAAATACGGCTTTGCCGTTGTTGACCATTTCTTTTATTTCATCTGCATTCGTAACCTGCGCAATCAGTCCGCGCGCGGTTAATTCCTCATAAATTCCCATTTTCTGTCCTCCAAATAATCTTTACGTGTATTCGTATATTATTTTAATGGCATTATAAAGAATCACACATACCGTTCTTTATTTTCTGTTCCAAATTTATTCCCATAATCTTACCCTGTTAGTTTGATTTTAATAATTCTTCGGCACTTCTGAGCAAAGTGTCCGTTATTTCAAGACCGCCCATGATTCTTGCAAGCTCTTTTTTTCTTCCCTCAAAATCAAGGGGCGTAACTTTCGTAATCGTTCTGTCGCTGTCAATATCTTTCTGTATGAGAAAATGCTTGTCGGCATTTGACGCAATCTGGGCGGAATGCGTTACGCAAATGACCTGCGTATTCTTTGATACAGCCTTGAGCTTCAAACCGATCTTCTGACTGGCTCTTCCGCTTACGCCCGTATCAATTTCGTCAAAAATCAACGTACCGATTGTATCATTGTACGACAAAATATTCTTGATTGCAAGCATTATTCTTGAAAGCTCGCCGCCAGAGGCGATTTTTGCTAAAGGCTTTGGCGGCTCTCCGGGGTTGGTCGATATCAAAAACTCAACCTTATCAAATCCTGTGGACGAAAGATTCCCTTTTCTAAAATCAACAACAAATTCCAACTTAGGCATATCAAGAAATGCAAGTTCCGCCTTTACGCTTTTTTCAAACTGTTTTGCCGTTGTCTTTCTTTTGTCGGAAAGTTTCTGCGCAAGGTCAACGGTCTGCTCAAACAGCCTGTCGTAATCGGCGTTGAGCTGTTCCAGTTCTCTATCTGAATAAACAATGGAATCTCTCTGTTCTTTCGCTTTGGCAAGGAAATCGAGCATTTCCTCCTCCGACGAGCCGTATTTATTTGAAAATCTGTAAAGCAGATCAAGTCTTTCCTCAATTTGCTCCAACTCGCCCGGATCATAATCAATGACCGAAAAAAGTTTCTCAATACCGTCCTTAGCCGTTTCAATTCTGTCGTTTACGTCTGCAAAAATCTCACTTATATCCTTTGTTTCGTCAAATGCGGACAGCGAATTACAGCAGTCGTTCAAAACAGACTGAACACCGCTTATCTCGTCGTCTCCGTTTATGGCGGAAAGTGTTTTATTCATCGCCGCGGCTATGGCTTCGCTTCGGTTGATCAGATCTCTGCGGCTTGACAGCTTTTCACGCTCTCCGATCTGAATATCGGCGTCCTCAAGCTCTTTGATCTGATAATCCAGAAGCTCCAGCATACGCTCTTTGTCCGTTTCATCACCGGTCAGCGTTTTGAGCTTTCTGCGAACGGCAATCAATTCTTTAAATGAAGCCTTATATTCTTTAAGCGCGGTATCATCGTCAAAGAGCATATCAATGTATTTGTACTGGCAGTCCGGATTCAAAAGCTCCTGACTATCATGCTGACCGTGAATATTGACCAGCGCTGCGCCAATCGTTTTCAGCATGGAAACCGTGGCGTTTTTACCGTTCACTCTGCAGCTTGACTTACTGGAAACACTGATTTTTCTTGTAATTAAAAGAGAATTATCCTCTTCTGCGTCAAAGCCGAGCTGATTCAGCACATTCTTTACGTTGTCGGAAATATCCTCAAAATAGGCGCTGACATACGCGTTTTCAGCACCGTGGCGCACAAGCTCCCTGGAGGTTCTTTCACCCAAAATCGCATTGATGGAATCTACTACAATAGATTTACCGGCGCCGGTCTCACCCGTAAGCACATTTAAACCTGATGAAAAATCGACGGTCGTTTTCTCAATAACCGCAATATTTTCAATTTCCAGAGTTTTTAACATCTAAAATCTTCTCCATATTCATAGTGAAAATTTTTGCGAAATCAGCCGTTTTACATAAAACAAAAATTGTGTCATCGCCGGATATCGCGCCTACAAATCCGGTCCACTCCATGGATTCAATGGCTGTACAGACCGCCATGGCCATACCGGGAAAACATTTTATGCAAACGGTATTCTGCGCGTGCTCAACACTGACGATGGATTCCGAAAAGATACCGCCGGTACGCCTGATTGCGTCCGTCGCGGCCTTTTTTCCCGTTGAATATATGTAACGCCCTTTGTCAGACAATTCCTTGACCAGCCGCAGCTCTTTGATATCACGGGATATAGTTGCCTGCGTTACCTCAAAACCGTTTTTAAGTAAGTATGACTGAAGCTCTTCCTGCGTTTCAATTTCATTTGAATTGATAAGCTCCAGTATTTTTGCGTGACGTCTCTTTTTCATCAGGCTCTCCTCTCAATAATTTTCTTATTCAGTATTTCATAAAAATTTTCCGGCTTGATCTTTATAAGCTTTGCTTTTGTGTCCGACACTCTGACACGGACTTCGCTTTCTGCATCAAGATCGATGGCGTCCTCACCGTCAACCGTAAGGACCGGCTGATTCATTTTATCATTATGTGCTCTTATAACAAGCTCTTTATCCGTTGAAAAGATGATACTCCGGTCCATAAGCGAGTGGGGACAAATGGGAGTCACTAAAATACATTCTGCCTGGGGACTTACCACGGGTCCTCCGGCTGCCATGGAATACGCTGTTGAGCCTGTCGGAGTTGAAACAATAACACCGTCTGCCCGCATATTTGACACGCTTCTGCCGGAGCAGGTGATATTAATATCAATCAGCCGTGCGAAGCTTCCCCTTGAAATTACCGCGTCGTTCAGGCACTGATGAACGGAAAGCACTCTGCCGTCCTTTACAATATCCGCTTCAAGCATCAGGCGTTCGTCCACTTCATATTTTCCGTCTACAACATTCTTCAGAAGTGACAGTTCGTCGTGCTCCAGACCGCTCATAAAGCCCAGTCTGCCGGCATTAATACCGAGAACATATTTGCCGCACCTGGCAGCGCGCTTGGCTACATTGAGTGTTGTTCCGTCGCCGCCGATAGCAATTGCCACATCGCAGATACGCATAATTTTTTCACTGTCATCAAATAGAACACGGCATCCCTTAAAAACATCTGAATACGCTTTACTGACGTAAACGTCTGTTTTCAGGGAAGCTAAAACCGAAAACACATCACGGCTGAGACTTTCGGCTCCCTTATTAAGTAAATTCGGAAAAACTGAAATGATCATAATAATTCCCATAGCCTTTCCGGCTACAAATCGTTATTAAAAAATTCCTGACGCCTTATTGTAGCCGGATAAGGCGTATAGTGGGAATTTAGCCATCTCAAAATTATGCAGCAGGCAAATTTTGAGGGCAATATAATTTTGATTAGTGTGATTTTTCACACTAATTCCTCGTGTGATTGATTTACAAGAGCCGGAGCGTCGATATCCGCGCTGACACAAGGCTCAGGACTTTTAACCAAATTAATCAGATATTCTATATTTCCCTCAGGACCCTTTACAGGTGAAAAAGTAAGCCCGCAGACAGAAAAGCCGTTTTCCACCGCCATGGTAATGATTTTTTCAACAACTTCAAGATGGGTTTTCAAATCACTGACAACGCCTTTTTTGCCCACCTTTTCTCTGCCGGCCTCAAACTGAGGTTTGATTAGGCACACCGCCTGTCCGTTTTCACTGAGTAAAGAATTCAGATTCGGAAAAATATGTTTTAAGGATATAAAGGAAACGTCAACAGAGGAAAAATCAATTCTGTCCGGCACTTGCTCACGGGTTATGTACCTGAAATTTGTCCTTTCCAGATTGACCACACGGCTGTCAGTCCTCAGTTTCCAGGCAAGCTGACCGTAACCGACGTCAACAGAATATACCTTTGCAGCGCCGTTCATCAGCATACAGTCCGTGAATCCACCGGTGGACGCGCCCACGTCCATACAGATCTTGTCATTCAAGTCAATGGGAAAACATTTCATTGCCTTTTCAAGCTTAAGTCCCCCGCGACTGACATATTTAAGCGTACTGCCGCGCACCTCGATTACATCGTCTTCCTTTATTTCTTTGCCGGCTTTATCGGATTTCTGATTATTCACATACACGATACCAGACATAATAATCGCCTTTGCCTTTTCACGGCTGGGGGCAAGACCTCTTTCAAAAAGAGCTATGTCCAGTCTGGTCTTTTTATCCTTAGTCATAATCTGATTTCCCTGTTTCTTTTATCTCTTCCACAATGGATTCACAGTCCATTTTAT
>JAGHJI010000078.1 GCA_017886765.1 Eubacterium sp. | reverse complement strand
TTTCAACGCAGACAACGTTGCCGTCAGAGCTTTCAACACACTCGTTTACAAGGTCGATCAATTTTTTTGTTTTACCGTGACCTTTATTACCAATGATAAGTTTAATCATTATAATTCCTCCAAAGGCGATTTATATTTACAACTACATCTTAACATAAGCCAAGACGTTTTTCAAGACTTTCTTTTTCCTTTTCATATCCCGGTTTGCCCAGAAGCGCAAACATATTCTTCTTGTAGCTTTCAACACCGGGCTGGTTAAAGGGGTTTACGCCGAGAATGTATCCGGAAACGGCGCATACCTTTTCAAAGAAATAAATAAGATAACCGATATCTTTGGCCGTTAAGGCGTCACACTCGATAACAAGATTGCCGACTCCGCCGTCCGTATGCGCAAGGAGCGTACCTTCCCTCGCCTTTTCATTGACATAACTCATGGTCTTGCCCGCAAGGAAATTAAGGCCGTCAATATTGCCCTCCTGCGCGGAGATGATAAAATCACTCTTGGGCTTATCAAATTTAATTACCGTTTCAAACATAAGAGGAGCGCCGCTCTCCTGAATATACTGACCCACGGAGTGCAGATCAGTGGAAAATACGCAGGATACGGGATAAAGGCCCTTGCCGTCCTTGCCCTCGCTCTCTGCAAAAAGCTGCTTTAGCCATTCGTTGAACATCGCCATACATGGCTCGTATGAAACGAAGCACTCAAGCTTTTTGCCTTTATTATAGAAAACATTTCTGATAGCAGTATATTTAAGAACATCGTTTTTCTCTATATCGGCAGTATTATATGCTCCCTGCGCCTCTGCGGCTCCTGCCATCAGAGCATCAATATCAATACCGGCAACGGCAATCGGAAGCAGACCTACAGCGGTAAGAACAGAAAATCTGCCGCCCACATCATCAGGCACTACAAAGGTTTCGTAGCCTTCCTTGTCGGCAAGTTCTTTCAAAGTGCCCTTTGCCTTATCGGTTGTGGCAAAAATTCTTTTTGCGGCCTCTTCTTTTGCGTATCTGCTGTAGATAAGATCGCGGAATACTCTGAAAGCGATGGCTGGCTCCGTTGTGGTTCCGCTCTTACTGATTACATTTACACAGACATCCTTTCCCTCGCAGAGCGCCACTGTTTCATTCAGCATAGCCGGACTGATAGAATTACCGATAAAATAAATATCCGGCGTATCTTTTTTCAGCAAATTATAGTTAGGTGAAGTCAAAGCCTCTATAACAGCTCTCGCTCCGAGATATGATCCACCTATGCCGATCACGATCAAAACGTCCGCATTCTTTTTAATATACTCGCTTGCCTTTTTGATACGCGCAAATTCCTCTTTGTCATAATCAGACGGCAGCGTAACCCAGCCGAGGAAATCATTTCCCTCGCCGGTCTTATTATGGAGTGTTTCCATGGCGCCGACCGCTTTCGGCGCAAGATTCTGAATATCCTGCTCAGTGACTATATCTTCACAATGATTTGAAATAAATTTAACAGACATATTTTCGCCCCTTTTTCTAAAATAATAATATAATATATAATCTGTAATATAAAATAATTAATACTGCTGCTGAAAAGATATAGTACACTATTTTGTAAAAAGTTTCAATAGGTTTTTCTATTTATTGCTAAATGTTTTTTATTAATTCATGAAATATATAAGAAAAATTAACTTTTTTTACGTCAGCATCTGCTACAAGCTGGATGGACGCAACCTGGGCGTTCTCACTCATAACCAGGAGTTCGCCAAGCGTATCGCCTTCTCTTACCGGCGCGTTGACCGATGCATTTATTTTATATTCATACTGAAAATCTCCGGAATTTTTAGTCACAAGAATACTTCCTGTATTTTTTGCGACCGGTGTGATTTTCTTTACTCTTCCGTTTTTTACTTTTACCTCAGTTATTTTGCTTTCGTCCAGGCTTATGGGGCTGAGCTTATAATTGGCAAAACCGAAGTCCAGGAGCTGCGTTGACATATTGAATCTGTCCTCGCTCGTTTCCGCTCCCAGTACGACGGAAACCAGATTCATTCCGTCCCTTTCAGCCGTGGCGCAGAGGCAGAAACCGGCGTTTGAGGTCGTTCCGGTCTTAAGACCGGTTATACCATCGTAAGTGTTTACAAGCTTATTCGTATTGTTTAGCTCCGTTTCACCGTCACGCAGAGAATCCAGCCATACTGTTGCGTATTTTTTTATCAGGTCATGTTTCATCACTTCCGTAGCCATAACTGCCAGATCGTACGCGCAGGAATAATGATTTACTGCAGTATCGTCAAGTCCGGTGCAATTTTCAAAATGACTGTCCTTTAATCCCAATTCCTTTACTTTATCATTCATCATTTCAACAAAAGCCGCGTCACTGCCGGCTATGTATTCACCAAGGGCTGTGCAGGCATCGTTTGCGGAGGCAATTATAACGGCTTTCAGTAAATCCTCGACACTCATCTGCTCGCCTACCTCGAGCCAAATTTGCGAGCCGCCTTTTGATTCAGCGTTTTCACTTGCAGTCACCATATCATCAAGCGCTATCTTACCGCTGTCGATGGCCTCCATTATCAGCAGCAGGCTCATCACTTTCGTTACCGACGCCGGCGATAAATGTTCATAGGCATTGTCCTCTCTAATAATATCCCCCGTGTCCATACACATCAATATGCTGGATTTGGCAGTAATTTCTTCCTCTTTTTCTTCAGCCGCGAATATGGTTGACGGCACGCTGATAAAAAGACAGAAGGATAAAACAAAAACGATATATTTTTTCATAACAATCACCATTATATACTATTAACAAAATCTGCCCAACATACATAAAAATGTCATATACTTGCAGACACCGGTCAAATTATGATATAATCACCAAAAGATTTATATAGGAGAAGCTTATGAAAGCCGCATTTTATACCCTTGGCTGCAAGGTGAATCAGTATGAAACCGAATATATGAGCGAGCTTTTGAAAAAAGCCGGTTTTGAAATCGTGCCGCCGGAGGAAAAAGCTGATTATTACATTATCAATTCCTGTACCGTTACGGCAACGGCCGATCAGAAAACACGGCAGAGTGTCAGACGCTTTAAAAGACGTCACCCGGATTCAGCCGTTATTCTTACCGGATGTATGCCTCAGGCCTTTCCCGAGGACGCAGAAGCGCTTACCGAAGCGGATATCGTGCTGTCAAACAAAAATGATTTTGACATCTTAAAGCTTATCAATGAATATGAACAGAAAAAAGCAAGGCTTGTCCGTATTGAAAAGCACAAAACAGGAGACGAATTCCGATATTGTTCCATTAACGGTTTTAACGACAGAATAAGGGCCTTTGTTAAGATTGAGGACGGCTGCGACCGTTTCTGTTCCTACTGTATCATTCCTGAATCAAGAGGCAGGGTGCGTTCAAAAAAGCCAGAGGATTTGAAAAAAGAAATAGAAAATCTCGCCGACAGCGCAATTAAGGAAATCGTTCTTGTCGGCATCAACCTTTCCGCCTACGGCAAGGGGGAAGATTACAATATCGTTGACGCAGTAAAAATTTGCGCAGATACAGAGGGTATTGAACGGGTGCGTCTCGGTTCCCTGGAGCCTGATCATATCACGGATGATATCATCCGGCAGCTTTCACAGATTCATAAATTCTGTCCTCAGTTTCATATTTCTCTTCAGAGCGGCTGTAATAAGACGCTGAAGAATATGAACAGGCATTATACTGCTGAAGAATACAGAGCGCTCTGTGAAAAGCTGAGAAACGCCTTTGAAAACGCAAGTATAACCACTGACGTTATGGTAGGCTTTAACGAGGAAACGGACGACGATTTTACCGAAAGTCTGGATTTCGTAAAAAGCATCGGCTTTGAAAAGGTGCACGTTTTCCCTTACAGCCAGCGAAACGGAACTGCGGCTTCCAGAAAAGGAGACAGCGTTACCAAACAGGAGAAGGAAAAACGCGCCCAGATCATGATTGAAGAAACAGAAAAAATACGCCGCGGGTATCTAAAAGGTTTGGTCGGAAAAACCGCCGAGGTTCTGTTTGAAAATGAAATCCTTCCCGGTATATTCCAGGGCTATACCAAAAATTATCTCCCCGTCCGAAAGGAAAGTAAAAAAGATAATTTGCTCGGAAAAATCTTAAACGTAAAAATTACGGATTACTGTGACGAATTTTGCATAGCCGAATAAAGATTCTTTGTTTCGTCATTATCCTTAAGGGAACTGTAGGAAAAAATGTAGTATCCCTTGACTTCACTGAGTTTTGAAAGATATGTAACCTGTCTGGCGACAATATTATTATTGTCAATAAACTCATTGATTCCGCTGTCCCCGGCAAATTCATCCTCTTTTTCCGCCTTATACAGAGGTAAGGCTACATAAAGCGTACAGTCAGCCATTTGTGTCCAGCTTTTTGTTGTTTTCATAAACGGCTGGCTTTCATTTTGAAATCCGAAATAGATCTGCGGACATATGTAATCCACATATCCCTCCTGCGTGCACCATTTTTCAACATCGGCATACAGGCTGTTATAATTATTTTCAATATCGGACGCGGGACTGATTCCGAAAGTGACGTTTTCCTTCACGGATTTAACCGTACTGTAAACGGATTTTATCATTTTATTTACGTTTTCCCTGCGCCAGTCCTCCAGGGATAGGTCCCCTGAATTTTTCTTATACGCCTCGTAAGACGATTTATCGATTTCTTCATCGGTACTCGGATAAAAATAATCGTCAAAGCATACGGAGTCTATTTCATAATTCTGTACGATTTCCTTAACACCGTTGCTGATAAGCTCGGTCACCTCATCGCTTGCGGGATTAAAATAGATTCCGCTGTCACAGACCATCAGATTATCCGTATCCTTCCATTCAACAGCTTTGTTATCATCGGAAAGCTGTGAAAAATCAGTGGAACTGCTTACCCTATAGGGGTTAAGCCACGCCTCGATTGAAAGATCATATTTATGAGCTGAATCAACCATAATTTCCAGAGGATCATAAATAAGTTCACTCCCCTGCTCTTTAAAGCAATATGCGCTTACAGGAAAATATTCCGATTTGTAAAAAGCGTCCGCAAAAGGCCTGACTTGAACCGTTACCCTGTTAAATCCGTTTGAGCTCAGCTCTTTAAACGCCTTATTTATCTGCTTTTTAAATTCCTGCTCCGTATTGTCCTGCGTAAAGCCGGAAAGCTCATAATACGTTATCCATACAGCTTTAACATACGTCTCCTCTTTTTCCGGATCATCCGCACCGGCATTCGGCAGCGAACAGCCCGCTAGGCAAAAAATCAGTAAAACGGCTGAAATTATTTTTTTATACACTTGAACACATCCCGAATTTATAGTAATATAGTATTGGTGATTTTATGGAATACAGACTCGGTAATTCTTTAAGGGTTAAATCAAGGGGGGAAACGCTTGAACTTACCTGCCCTAACTGTAACAAGAAAGTCAATTTCGGCGTATTTTCAAACATGGACAGACGGCTTGTTGCCGACATTTCACTCCTTAACTGCAAGACCGTTTACTTTCTTGTTTGTCCTGAATGCGCCTCTGTTTTTACTGTTGACGAGGCAAAGGGAGACAGTTTCAAAAAGGGACAGAAACTCTCCATAGGCAACTTTGATTTAAAAACCTTAAAAGAATTTAAAGCAAAAATATGACAGAAAAAGCGATTATGACAGCGGTTATTTTCTATATCTTTATCATAAATTTAATATCCTCTCTGCTGACCGTTATAGATAAAAGAAAAGCAGTCAGGAATAAATGGAGGATTTCGGAAGGCGCGCTTTTGCTTGCCGGTTTTCTGGGCGGAGCATTCGGCGAATATGTAACTATGAAAAAGATCCGCCATAAAACACGTCATAAAAAATTCATGATCGGATTGCCGCTTATCCTTTTTTTACATGTAATTCTTATAATTTTTATAATAATAAAGGTCACAGCATAAGGCTGCGACCTTTTTGTTGTTTATAAAATGATACAGATCAAACCGTTGCAGCCTTCGTTAATCACGCGTTCAATCGTTTCCCTGAATTTGTTTCGGGCGTCAACGGGCATACGATAAAGCTTGTTATTCAGACCCTCGCTGACAAGCTCGTGCAGAGATTTGCCAAACATATTTGTATTCCAGATATCTGACGGATTTTCCTCAAATTCCTTAAGCAGATACATAACAAGCTCCTGGCTCTGGCTTTCACTGCCCACAATAGGTGCTACTTCCGTATAAGTATTGCATTTGATCATATGGATGGACGGCGCTTCCGCCCTGAGTCTTACGCCGTACCGTCCGCCCTGTTTCATTAATTCAGGTTCTCCGAGAGAAAGCTGATTCATCTCCGGCATGACGATACCGTAACCTGTCTCTTCCACGTCAGCAAGGGCTTTGGAAAACCTTTCATACTCACGCCGCATGGAAACGAGTGAAACAAAATTGCTCATCAGATCCTTTTCATCTCTTATCTCTACCTGACACTTTTCAGAAAGAATCTGATAAAAATATCTGTTGTCAACATAAAATTTTATACTAACAGAGCCGTTGGACAAATCCAGTGAAGTAATGGAAACGGATTCTACATACTCGTTTTCCTCAATGCACTGCGCAAAGTTTTTAATGCTCCTGATTGTATTAATTTTTGATACACTTGACCTTATCGTATCAAATACCGACGAGCGCAAATAGTTATCCTTTTCAAGATTATTGATCCATGACGGAAAATGAATACCCACATTGGATACGGGAAATTCGTACAATATGTCCGAAAGGATATCTTTTACCTCCTGCTCCGTCAGCTCAAGGCAGTTTACGGGTATAACGGGAACGCCGTATTCTTCCGTAAGATTTTTGCATAGACTGATCGTTTCCGGTCGCTGCGGCTCGGCGCTGTTCATAAGCACGATAAACGGCTTATCAAGCTCTTTAAGCTCATCTATGACCCTCTGCTCCGCCTCCTGGTATTCATCACGCGGAATGGAACTTATTGAGCCGTCGGTAGTTACGACCAGCCCTATTGTTGAATGCTCGGTAATTACTTTTTTAGTACCGATCTCAGCTGCCATATTAAACGGGATCTCCTCGTCATACCAGGGCGTCATGACCATACGCGGCTGCTCATCTTCGATATATCCCACGGAGCTTGGTACGATATACCCTACACAGTCGATGAGCCTTACTCTCATTTTCAGATTGTCATTCATATGAAGCTCTACGGCGTCTTCCGGAATAAACTTCGGCTCGGTAGTCATTATCGTTCTACCGGCGGCGGACTGGGGCAGCTCATCCTGCGCCCGTTCGCGCACGAACTCATCGTCAATATTCGGAATGACCATAGCGTCCATAAATCTTTTAATGAAAGTGGATTTTCCAGTCCTTACAGGCCCTACAACACCTATGTATATGTCGCCGCCTGTTCGCTTAGAAATATCGTTATAAATATTGTTGTTCATAATTAACCTCACATTCCCGGAACAAGCAGTACCATTTTATTATCGATGATATGAGAGGAAAGATTATTTTCCTCCATAATCAGCGCCATATCAGTTGAGAATTTTTTGGCAATATCCCATATATCCTCATTTTTATCGGCAAAATACAAAGTAAGTTCGGGAACATTGATATTTTGCTTTTCGCCGCTTACTTCAATATCTGTTACATAGTCAACATTTTTTACGGTGTAAAGATACGCGCGGTAGGTATAATTGATTCTCAGCGAGATTTTATCCGCGCTCTTGATAACGAAATCATAGGAAATAAGATTTACCGTGCCTTCTCCGTCGTACTTTTCATCGTTGAGTTTAAAGGAAAGCTCAGCGCTTTTTTCATAATAGCAAAGCTGGGATGTGTCATCATAATAGAGAAACGACAGATTAACGGATATTTTCATTACGGATTCCTGAATCGTGCAGTTTTCAATCTTTGGCCTTAAATCAATAATTTCAATAATATTTTTGTCACTGTCAAAAAGCATTTCATCTGACCGGTCGTCATAGTAATATGCCGGCGACTGCTTTACAGAAAGCTTTTGGCTTGTAATATCCGTATCGTAAAACGGCATATATGAATCCGTTATAAAACTCTGCTCGCTGATCGAATAAATCTGATAATTAACCGCTACCGTTCCCACAAGCTCTATCTCATTTACAACATTATCCGAATTGGTCTTTGATTTGATATATATACTGGATACGGAGGCGCTGACAAGAGCGTTGTCGGATTCATCAGAATCACTCACATCGATGATTTTACTCAGCGAGAAGGTATGGGAACATTTTTCTATATTATTATCGTCGCTCACATAAAGGACGGATATTTCAATTTTAAGTTTAACAAGCATTTTATCCTTTATGATTTTGGTTTCATCCAAATAACATACACTGTAAGAATTGACGATGTTCTTTATCTGTGAATCGGCGCCGGAAATGGAAAAAGTCTCGTCAAATTCCGCTGAAAAAACGCCCGCGTTCTTGTTGATGAGACACGGCATATGTACTTCTCTTGTAAAGGCGTTTTCACAGCTTGCGAGGCAGTTACAGTTATTTTTGCGATAAATGCAAATATGCGCGCACAGCGACGTGTGAACATCGATTCTGCGCTGATTTATCAGACGGAAGTTTGAATATTTTGTATTTAACTTTATATCCGCAAAACTTACGTTTTCACTGTTATCAATATCGATGCTTTTGGAAAATTCCTCTTCAAAAACATTGGAAAGGGTACATTTGTCCTTATTAAGATATGTAATACAGATGATCGTTTTTCCGTGGATATTCAGCTTTGAATCACTTACATCATAGTTCGTAACAGCGCTGCTGACGCTGCACTTAATCACTTTGTCAATGTCATCGAGGTACTGAGGGAGATTTTCCTGAAAATCGAGCTCAAAATTTTCAGTCAGTCTCTCTTTATTCTCGTTAAGACAAATTGGCTTGAACTCTTTACACAGCTCCATACTGATTTCTCCTTTATTGTTTCTATCAATAACTATGCAGGCGCAGCCAATAATATAACAATTCATAACATAAAAAAACTGTGGGCGAACCCACAGCTTTTTATGTTTCGTTTTTAACTTTTTGTATTTTAAAAATGGTTCTGAGCAGCGGCGCCAAAAATTTCGGACTTTTGATTAAAACAATCTTCATGCTGAATCCCCCATTATTTTTTACAGCACATTATGCCGAGGATGATTACTACGATGGCAAGAATTCTTGTTATCCATTCTGTCGGAAGACAACAGGCTAAAACGCACCCAACGCCGAACGCTATCCACAAATAGTCACGGCGACACATTTTCTTCATGCAGTAACACCTCTTTACGCTGTATTTACTACATACTATGAAGGAAAATTTTAATCGTTACACAATATCAAAATAATTTTTCCGTTTTTCACGGATATTTTTACCTGGTCATCTTTGAATGCGTTGCTTTGCGTAAGCTGGCAGTCGGGGGCAAGTTCATAGGCGTCAAGCTCATACTGCGCTCCCTTTATTGAAACCGTGCATTTCTGAAACAGAGCAAAAAGGGAGAAGTATTCATATTCGCCCCTGCTTAATGTTATATCACCGCCGGCAACAAACAGTCTGTTTTTCTTATTAATAAGCTCACATTCAATATTACGGTCATAGCAATAGACTACCGAAAGAATATTAGAATACGTATGGTCTACCCTGTCACCTATGCCGCCCAGAATAACAATGCTGCTGCAGCCCCTATCCATCGCTTCTTTAACACAGTGAAAGGTATCCGTATCATTCTTTCTGACTTTCAGATCGATGATTTCGCATTCGATATGCGGCCTGGGAGAAGAATCAAAATCCCCTATTATAAGGTCCGGCGTAATTCCCAGCGCGGCACATTTCTCATAGCCGCTGTCAGCGCAGATGATATATCTGTCCTGAAGAAATTTATGATAGTAAGATAAATCTTCTTCAGGCGCGCCTGAGATTACGGCGCATTTTTTTATTTCAGTTCCCATTCTTTTATATCCTTCACTTCATTATAAAGTTCAGTATAGCTGTTATGACGGTCCGCAGATATTTCGCCGTTCTTAACCGCCTGAACGACCGCGCATCCCTTATCATTTATGTGAGAGCAGTTATTCTGAAATTTGCATTTTTCTAAATACGGCAAAAACTCTCTGAAGCAGTAGGGCAAATCCTTTTTCATGATTTTTTCGCCTCTTTCAAAATCCAGTGACGAAAATCCCGGAGTGTCCGCGACATATCCGCCTGCTACCCTGTAAAGCTCGCAGTGCCTCGTGGTGTGCCTGCCCCTGCCGAGCTTTCTGCTTGTTTCACCGGTTTCCAGAGAAAGGCCGGTGTCAATGGCATTTAAAAGAGAGGACTTGCCTACTCCCGTATTTCCGGTAAAGGCGCTTGTTTTATCCTTAAGTAAAGATCTTATCAGCTCTGCTCCGGCACCTTTGATATTATCGCACAATATTACCTTAAATCCTGCTTTAGTATAAATATTGTAATATTTCTCATAAGAGCTGTCCAAATCAATTTTTGTAATCACAATAACCGGCTCAATATTCTTATATTCTGCCACGGCGATAATACGGTCAACTACTGAAACATTAAATTTCGGTTCAATAACTGACGAAACCACAAACAGCTGATCCAGGTTTGCAAGAGGCGGTCTTATCAGACTGTTCTTCCGTTCTGAAATTTCATCAATTGTATTCTCCGCATTTTCATTTACAGTAATAGACACATAATCACCGACGAGGGGTGTTATCTTCTTTTTCCTGAATATTCCGCGCGCCTTGCATTCAAAAACACCATCAGCGGTTTCCACATAGTAGAAACCGCCGATACCTTTCATTAATCGACCATTTATCATAAACTCACTCACTCTGCCGAAGAGTCGCCGTTATTCTGCTGATTGTCCGATTCGTCCGTTGCTTCAGTTGAATTATCATACTTGAATCCGCTGAAGTCAACAGAAATTTTCTGACTTTCATCTCCGTCGCTGACCGTTCGCGTTTCAACAGCGCCTGTATCAGTTAAAGATACCCTTACCTGCACATCTGAACCGTCCTCAACGGTAATGCTGACATTGGCGTTTTTACCGTTC
>JAGHJI010000077.1 GCA_017886765.1 Eubacterium sp. | reverse complement strand
GTATACATCAGCAATGTTTGACTTTTCAAACGGTACAGAAAATACAGTATCCATGACAGTGATTCAGGATATTTCAGACGAAGATATCCCGGGATTTTGGGAAACCGGTGACGAAAACAGTACAGGAGAAGTCATAAACGTAAACGGAATGGATGTTGTAGTCACATATATGGGTGACTCTGAAATAGGTTACTCCGGCATAATTTTCTATGCAAACGGCAATACAATCTACCAAATCACCTATAGCGGAGGTCTTAACGAGGAGCAGGCAAAGGAAAACATTCTCAGATTTGTTACCAGTCTTGATGAACAGTAATAAAACCAGCAGGTCGGCGACCTGCTGTTTTTTATGGCTATTATTACATTTTAGAAATTTCTTCACGGAAGGCTTCGACAGAATCAAATTCCTTATAGACCGAAGCAAAGCGTATATACGCCACCTCGTCTATCTGTTTAAGCTTTTCCATAATCAGCTCGCCGATTCTTACGGAAGTGACCTCACGGTCTATTGCGGACTGGAGGGTCGCTTCTATTTCAGAAATAGCTGTTTCCAGCTCAGACACGCTGACGGATCTTTTTTCACAGGCGCGCAGCATACCCTTTAAAATTTTATTTCTGTCAAATACTTCCCTGCTCTTGTCCTTTTTGATAACGATAATGGGCACGTCCTCTATCGTTTCATATGTTGTAAAGCGCTTGCTGCACTGCAAACACTCACGTCTGCGGCGGATACGCTCATTCTCATCCGTAGGGCGCGAATCAATAACCTTACTTTCCTCATAACCGCAAAACGGACACTTCATTTTGACTTCCTCCTAAAAGCAAGAAAGATAAAGCCGCAACCGTTTTTTTATCTCTTGCTTGATACTTAATTTTAAGATAGTCACATTATAACACAAGATATAGAAAAAAGCAAGTATTTTTACTTTACAACAATATATTGAATTTAATTCTGCTTTTTAAGATTGTATTCCCTGTTATTGTATACGAACATCCAAATTGCCATACCGCAGATAATAAAATAGCCCACAAATGACCACAAGTCAGGCACCTGACCGCCCAGGAAGAAGTATCCGCTGATGGCAGTAAATATTACATTCGAATAATCGTACACCGAGATTTCCCTGCTGGGAGCGAAGGTATAAGCCGCAGTTATGCCAAACTGACCGCCGGCGGCGCACAATCCCACCATGATGAGATAGAACCACTGCATTTTTGTCATCGGATGAAAATTAAATATCAGATAAGGCGCCGTGATCACGCAGGAAAACAGAGAAAAGAAAAATACAGTAAACCTGCCGTTTTCGCCCTTATTGCCCATATGACGAACGCAGGTATAAGCCGCTCCGGCGCATACTCCGCCGACAAAACCGCATAGCGATGGGAAAAGCTCCGAGTTGCTCATCGTGGGCTTTATGACAAACATCGCTCCTATAAAAGCGATTCCAATGGCCACAGCCTGTTTTGGCTTAACCTTTTCTTTTAAGAAAATCGCCGAAAAAATCAGGGTAAAGAAGGGGCTCATTTTATTGAGTATAGCGGCGTCGGCTGTGGACGCCATTTTCGTGGTGGCGTAAAAATTACCGAATACGCCTATCAGTCCCGCACTTGATCTTAAAATATGATATTTTAAAAGACCCTTTTTCGGCCTAAAACTTTCATGATTTTTAATCAGCATTGCGGCGGCAATAAAAAACGCCACCAAATTTCTGAAAAATACTTTTTGAAAAACCGGCACGTCGCCGGAAAGATTGATAAAACTGCTCATCCCGCTGAAAGAAAGCGCGGACAGCAGAATACAAATGATACCTTTTGTTCTGTTGCTTAAATTCCCTTTTGCCATAGCCTATTCAGATATGTTTTACTCTCCTCCAGTTCTTTAAAAACGTCATAGCTGCCTGAATAAATTTCTATCACCGCGTCACCCTCATATCCGGCCGCGTCCATAATATCTTTTAGCTTTATAAAGTCAAAGTTGCCTTTGCCGGGCGGCAGGCAGTCGCCTTGACGGCTGTTATCGCTGATATGCAGATGCCGTATCTGCCCCTTAAACTCCTCTAAGAAAGCAAAGGTATCCTGCCTTGCTCTTACGGTCTGCTTTATGTCAAACACCATATTGTAATCAGAGCCTAAAGCGTTCCGCATTTTTTTGCAGAATTCCATGGACTGACTCTTAAATCTGTTTACATTCTCCTGGCATACCGTTACGCCCTCTGCCTTTCCAAGCTCGATAAGAAGCCTGAACCGCTCAAAATATCGTTCATCGGGAATAGGTATTTTAGGCGCGGCTACAGCGCCGTGAATCACAACGTATTTCGCCCCGAGTGATGCGGCGGCGTGGCAGGTCTTTTGATAAAGACCTATATAGTCATCAAATCTCCGCTTATAATCACCGAATATGCAGGAGGATTCCAAAAAGCTTGAAAACGGATGAACGGATACAATATCCGTCCCTCCGTCCTTTGCTATCCTGTCCAGTTCCCTGCAAAACGGCTCTTCCAGCTCGCTGGGGGCGTTCATAAACACCTCTGCCTTTTCAAAGCCGAGTTCGCAGATTTTTTTCAGAGCCTGCTCCGTTTCCATGGGATAAAAGCAGGCGGTAGATGCTCCGAGTTTCATTCTGATTATCCTAACAATTTTTCTACACAGGCAAGACGTACACAGACGCACAAAAGTTCCGCCGCCACGTTAAGCTCAGAAACAGGCGGGAATGTCGGCGCTATACGGATATTGCTGTCATTCGGGTCAATTCCGTAAGGATATGTAGCGCCCACAGGTGTAAGCGTTACGCCCGCCTCCTTGCAAAGCTCGCCCGTTCTCTTGGCGCAGCCGTTCATAACATCAAGGCTGATAAAATATCCGCCTTTCGGATTGACCCATTTGGCAATACCTCTGCCTCCCAGTTCCTTTTCAAGATGGTCAATCACCATATCAAACTTGGGTTTAAGGATCTTAGCATGCTTTTTCATATGCTCACGGACACCGTCGGCATTGCCGAAAAACTGCACGTGCCTGTGCTGATTCATCTTGTCATAGCTGATTGTCTGGGCGTTAAGGCGCTTTCTGATGGCGTTGAGATTGTTTTCACTGGCTATCAGAGCCGACACACCGGCGCCGGGGAAGGTTATCTTTGAAGTCGAGCAGACCTCAATCACCATATCCTCATTATTATATTTCGGAAGAACGTCAAAAATATTCAGCAGCTCGTCTCCGTCTTCAACCAAATCATGAATACAGTATGCGTTGTCCCAGATCAGTCTGAAATCCTCCGCCGCCGGCTTCATAGCCGCAATACGCTCAACAATTTCATCACTGTAAGTAATGCCCTGGGGGTTTGAATATTTCGGTACGCAGAAAATGCCTTTAACACTTTCATCCTTGATAAGCTCCTCAACGACATCCATATCCGGACCGTCTTCTTTCATCGGAACATTGATCATTTGAATACCGAAATGCTCGCAGATCGTAAAATGCCTGTCATATCCCGGTACGGGGCAAAGGAATTTAACCTCGTCAAGCTTGCACCACGGCGTGCTTCCGGCACCGTGGGTATAACACTGGGAAATATAGTCAAACATAAGCGTCAGGCTCGCGTTCGGGCCCACGATAACATTCTTGGCGTCCACACCCAGCAAATCGCCGAAAAGCTTTTTACAGCTGGGTATACCGTCCAGCATACCGTAATTGCGCACGTCAATACCGTCCGCAATATAGTTTCTTACATCATAAATACCGGTTGACAAATCAAGCTGGTCCTGACCGGGCTTGCCGCGGCTCATATCGAGCTGAAGCCCTCTTGCCTTAAACGCGTCATATCTTTTCTTTAACTGTTTCTTTTCCCTAAGCAGTTCCTCTTTCGTCATTTCACTGTAAAGTTCTGCCATTTCTAACACCTCTCAAATCATATTGCTATATAGTTTATCACATTTATACCCTTATTGCAAACATTAAAAAACACGGTTTCATATTATAGATAATACCATAACGATGGTTTTGAAATGAGCAAAACAATCATTATGGCATTTGCATTTTATAAAATTATAAAATTTTACTTTTTACATAAACAAAACGGATGACCCGCCGGATCAAACATTGTAGTAAAATGCTCTCCTCCATATTGATTTGGTGCTTTAGCAGCTCCAAGTGATATGGCTTTTTCAACAGCAACCTTTACGTCATCAACCTGAAAATCAAAATGCATTTGCTTTTGCTGTTTGCCTGTTTCCTCCGGCCAAACAGGAGACACATAATCAGGCTCCTCAATAAATAAGAACACTATTCCGTTGGAACTGCGAACGGCAGGGCGGTCGAACAATTCACACGTTTCCCAACCCAATAACTCACCATAGAATTTTTGCAATTTCTTTTCATCATCGCAGTCGACCATAACATTGCCGAGAATAACTTCATCCTTCATTTTATCACCTCAACATAGTAATTTATGCATTTTTAACATCATCAAATTCAGGATTTTTTATATATTCGCCATTACTATCTATTAAAAACGGCAGTACTTGCACAACTGAAGTAATGTTGATTTCCCCGTAGATGTGAGGATAGTATCTTCCGCAATTATCGCTATCCTCATATTTGATTTCTGATGTTATTTTATCTTCGTTAATACAAATTAAAACTAATGGTTCTTTAACATCTTTAAAATTCGGAGCAACTCTCCAAAAGTATTCAATAGAGGAACAGTGGATAAAGCCGTATTTTTCCAAATCTTTTTTGCCAAAGGATTTCTTATTCTTAACTTTATTCCACGATTTTTCTTTCATACAATGTAAAATCATATTCAATTATTCCTCGCTTTCAAATATCTCTAAAATCTTATCAACATCATTAATATCTTTAAATTCTTTTGGGTAGCTATACCCTTTCCTCATTAACTTCAAAATCATATCCGTGTATTTTTCAGTGCCATATTTCCTTATGTATAAAGCATAAGCCTTTGCGTCGTTTTCGCCCGAACTGAAAAAGCCTGTTTGACAATCCGCAATCTTTTCACATTGCCAGCAACCGCCAAAGCTTTTGCTTTTGCAGCAGACAACATTCGGGCATTTTTTGTCATCAAATAAATTAGCATAAGAACAGCTTGGGTTATCGCTCTTACAACCGCCACACTCTGTAAAAAAGCAATATTCACAATGATTACCGCAATAACCTATTTCTTTAGTCATAACACTTTTCCTTAATTATCTCAACGACCTCAGCATCACCATTAACAAGCATGTTGAAACGGCGCGCATGCCGCAAGTATCCTCTTGATAATACCTCTGTTTTATGAATACGAGTATGGCATCAGGTCTTTCAATTTCACTACGGTACCATTGTTATCAACAAGCACCTCGATATCCGATGCGTTTTTCAACTGCATCATAAATTCTCTGCACGCACCGCAGGGCGGCAGAACTTGACCTTTTTTATTTACTGCAACTACTCTTGCTATTTCAAATTCACCTGCTGTAATCATGGTGGACATAGCGTTTCGCTCGGCACACATACCGAGTGAGCAGTCGGTATCAATATTAACACCTGTAAAAATATTGCCATTCTTTGTCAGTACAGCGGCCCCAACTCCACCTGAGCATATCTGCTCACTAATTTTTTTAGGGTTAACAACCGCCTTTGCAGTATCATATAAATTTTTCCAAATATTGTTTAACATAATTATAATTCCTTCGTAAAAATAATCTCTAAATCATTGCAGAACGGAAAGAAACCGCCGGCATTTTACCATTGTAGATTTACTGGCGTAAGCAGTCCCCGTAATGAAATACATTTTTAAATAATGCTTTTGCATATTATTTTTAATAAATATTTTTCTCACCGTCATTCAAATAAATCGTGTGTATAATCACTTTCTCTTGCTGAAACATAAGGCCATTCGCCTGTATTTTCAATAGTCATGGCATTTACATTGCCGAGATGAAAAGACACATGTCTGAATTGACCTAAAATGCATTCAAATCTTGATTTACTATTACAGTCAGCAACAACTTCATTCAACATATCTTCGTTTAAACTTTCAAGATAGTTATATGTTTTTTGTCTTATAGTGTCAAAATATTTCAGCAAATCTTCCTGTGTAACTGTAATATCCGATGATATGTCAAGTGAGTGTAGATTATCGCAATGAAATTCAGCACCTGCAAAATTTTCAGGTGTGCAACACCAATAATCAAACCAATACATTGCATGATAAATATGCTTCCATAACGGCTGATTATATAATTTTTTGTTTAAATCACAAGTCAGTATAGTTCTGCGGAAATTATCCATTAAGCCGTATGTCATATCTCTTAAAACATCTGACATATCAGAATGATTTATATTTCTGCTCATAATATCACCTTTAAATCATTATACAATTAAATCATAACACAGGCGTTTATAAAAGTCTACAAACAAAAAAGTCAAGGTGCGTGCAACACCCTGACTTTTTTCACAAAGCGTAGTATATCTGTTCTCAAAGAGCCGTGTATATTATCTGTTACTTTTTAAGAGCAATACCCTTTTTGTCCAAATCGGCTATAATACCGTCCGCAATTTCCATGACCTCTTCGCGTGTAAGGGTTTTCTCCGGGTGCGAGAAAGTGATTCTTGTTGTAATGGATTTGGCGTTTTCTTCTCTGTAAACATCAACAACCTCAACCTTTTTAATCAAAGGACTCTCTGCAGCCTCAATAACCAGCGCAATGGGCTCGTATTTATCGCTGATAAAGGAAAGGTCAATCTCGATTTCAGGATACTTGGACGGCTCGGCGTATGTGATGCTCTCGTTAACAAGCGCGGCAAATTTGCTGACGTCTATCTCAGCGAACACAATGGACGCTTTTTTGTCAATCTTCTTTGATACTACCGGATGAACGATACCGATTCTTCCAAGCTCGACGTCATCGCAGAGAACAGCGTTGAGATTTCTGGGATGCTCGTAGGAATGAACCGCGTCAACAGGCTTGTAGGAAAGGGGCTTATGCTTGATATCGTCGGTAACGACAGCCAGCATATCACGCAGTTCAAAATAAAGCTTTTCTACCGATTTGGTTTTGCTGAAAAGCGTGATTGCAAGCATTTTACGCTCGTCGCAAAGGTTATCCTCTTTCATTCCGCTGATCACTCTGCCGATTTCAAACACACCGAAATCGGCGGAATACGCCGTATTGGAATTCACCTGGCAGAGCTGCGTGGGAATAATGGAATTACGGAGGGTCTCTATATTCGGGTTTGTCGCATTGACGAGCTTGATATTGTCCTCTACCTCTATGCCCAAAGCCTTATATTCATCATAATACTGCCATACATAAGAATGAAGCTCATGTAATGAAAAACGCTTTACCAGAATATCCTTGATTTCATCCTCATCCGTCTTTTCTACATCCGGCCTTACAGGATAAAGCGGTGCGTTGGCAGTATGAACGGCGAAATTGTCATAGCCGTATATACGTGTGATTTCCTCGATAATATCCGCTTTGATCGTGACGTCCTTTGTGGCTCTCCAGCTTGGTACAGTGACGGTAAACATATCCTTTTCAAGTTCCGCCGTAAATCCAAGGGAGGAAAGGGTGCTTAAAATCGTGTCGTTATCTATATCTATACCCGTATATCTGTCAACATAATTCTTGTCAAAGCTGAGCTTAACGGTATTATAATGATAAGCGTACTCGTCTGTAAGTGAAGAAACCACCACTGCGCCGCTGTCCACATCGGTCATAAGCTTTACAAATCTGGCAATAGCCGGCACTGTCATTTCAGGGTCAAGACACTTTTCATAGCGCATGGACGCATCGGTTCTGTGGCCCAGACGCACCGTGGATTTACGCACGGATACCGCATTAAATGTTGCTGACTCAAGGGTAAGGGTTGTGGTATCCTCAACGATTTCACTGTCCAGTCCGCCCATAATGCCTGCAATGGCAACGGGAATATCCCCATTGCATATCATCAAGGTATTTTCGTCAATGTTTCTGTCCACGCCGTCCAGAGTCTGGAAAGTAAACGGCTTGTCAAAACGCTTGATTCTGATTTTCTCCACCTTTCGGGAGTCAAAGGCGTGCATGGGCTGACCTATTTCCAGCATCAGATAGTTGGTGAGGTCGGCAAGGAAATTGATGGCACGCATACCGCAGTAGAAAAGACGGATACGCATATTGACAGGGCTTACGTTTGTATTGATATTTTCAACCTGCAGGCAGGAATATCTCTGGCACAGATCGTCTTCTATTTTTAAATCCACTTTTGGCAGACTGTCATATTTTGACAAATCGGCAATATCAAGGGGTTTAAGCTCCCTGCCGGCAAGGGCGGCAAATTCACGCGCGATTCCGTAATGTCCCCATAAATCCGGACGGTTTGTAAGAGACTTATTATCCACCTCAAAAATGATATCATCGATCTGATAAGCCTCTTTGATATCCGTACCGTTGGCAAGATTATCGGTAATTTCCATAATTCCGGAATTATCGTCGCTGATGCCTATCTCTTTTTCCGAACAGCACATACCGTTTGAAGTATAGCCGGCAAGTTTCCTCGGGGCGATTTCAATGTCACCTATTTTAGCGCCGACTTTGGCGAAAGCGGTTTTAAGACCTACTCTTACATTCGGCGCGCCGCATACAACGTCGGTAAGCTGACCGTCACCGGCGTCCACCTTTAAAAGATGCAGTTTTTTGGAATCGGGATGATTTTCAACTGATTTTATTTCAGCCACAACGATACCGCTGATATCGCTGCCTTTAAAGAAAATTTCATTTTCAACCTCAGCAGTCGACAGGGAAAAGCGGTGAATTAGCTCCACCTTGTCAAGACCCGTAAAATCAACAAAGTCTGAGATCCAGTTCATAGACAGATACATTTTTTAGTCCTCCCCTCTTATTCCTCGTCGCCTGTAAACTGCGCCAAGCTCTTCAGGCTGCCGCTGTTCAGGTCGCGAATATCTTTAATTCCGTATTTCATCATAGCAAGACGTGTAAGACCAAGACCGAAAGCAAAGCCGGTATACTCCTCCGGGTCTATTCCGCCCATTTCAAGTACATTGGGATGAATCATTCCGCAGGGACAAAGCTCGAGCCAGCCGCTCTGCTTGCAGGAGGGACAACCGTCTCCGCCGCAGATAAGGCAGCTTATATCCAGCTCAAAGCCCGGTTCTACGAAGGGGAAAAATCCGGGACGCAGTCTGACTTTTATGTCCTTCCTGAACACCTCGGAAAGCATGGTCTTCATAAAGTAAATCAGGTTGGATATGGATATGTTTTTGTCTACCATAACGCCTTCCATCTGGAAGAAGGTGTTTTCGTGGCAGGCATCGGTGGCTTCGTTTCTGAAGCATCTGCCCGGGAAGATCGCCTTGATCGGAACGCCGTCGTTGACAAGGGAATCCCTGTATTTCCTGTAGATGGCGTTCTGCGCCGCTGAGGTATGGGATTTTAAGAGCTGACCGTTTTCAAGATAATAGGTATCCTGCATATCACGGGCAGGGTGGTGCTTAGGGATATTGACCGCTTCAAAGCATTCGTAATCCGTTACCACCTCGCTGTAATCCTCCACGGTAAAGCCCATGGACTTAAACACCCGTTCACATTCACGCTGTACAAGCGTGATCGGGTGATAGGACCCCCTGTCAAGTCCTGCGGGCATGGACAGGTCAAATTCAGGCATAAGATTGATCTCCGCTTCAATCTCCTTTTCCTTAAGTTCTTTTGTTTTATCCGCAATCTTGTCAGAAACAAAGGTTTTAAGCTGATTTACCTTCTGACCAAAGGCTTTCTTCTCCTCATTTGAAAGCGCTTTCATACCTTTGAGCAAATCGGTGATACTCCCCTTTTTGCCAAGGTACGCTACTCTTATGTTTTCAAGTTCGGCAAGGTTTTCCGCTTTACCGAGTTCGGTTTCAAACTGATTTTTCAAACCGATAATTTTTTCTTCCATACTTACCTCCAAAAAATAAAAAATCCGCCTCAGTCAATGAGGCGGAAAAGTTCCGTGGTACCACTCAAATTGCAGCGGTAAACGCTGCCGCTCTTGACCTTAACGCAGTCATACGTCCTGCTTACTTGCTCACAGGAGGCTCACGAGCTGAAATTCATTTTGAGCTGAATATGTGCTCTCACCAAACCGCACACTCTCTGAAATACCGACATCAAAACTACTTACACCCGGTCACTGCTTTTGCATATTAATGAAATTATAAACCATCAAAGCGGAATAAGTCAAGACTTTTGGCAAGATTAAGGTAAATATAATGAAAAAAGGTATTGTATTTTTGTTAAATAATGTATATAATTATTATGTAATTATTCAAAGGAGGTGACTTTACCATGACAGATAAAACAATGACTTTCAGAATCGGTGACGAAAAGGAAGACGTAATGAAGGAGACCCTTACCCAGGTTTTTGACGCACTGCAGGAAAAGGGATATAATCCTATCAACCAGATTGTCGGCTACCTGCTTTCAGAGGATCCCACTTATATCACCACGCATAATAACGCGAGAAGTCTGATCAGAAGAATTGACCGTGACGAGCTTATGGCGGCAATGGTAAAGTCCTATCTCGATTAATAGTAAGGAGGGTTATCTTTGGCGGAAAGCAAGAAGCAAAAATTCCTTGAGTACAAAGGTAAACCTTTGGTAAGATGCGGTAAAACAATTTACTATGGTAATATGAGTGACCCATACGTAATTTGCCTCAATGTGCTTGATGAAGCGGACTTTGAGGATTTAAAGCTGTCGGGCAAGGTCGTTATACAGCTTTTAAACACAGACCCCGACGTATCGCCAAAGGAAAAAATCGTTAAGAAAAGTGAAAAGGACGGCCTTTTCAACGCCCTTGATTTGGGTGCTGTATGGCTTGAAAGAGCACTTAAATAGCAATGAGAGAACCGACTGATGCAAACCAGTCGGTTTCTTTTTTATTCAGCATGAAAGATATCAGTTTATAAATTCGATCTTATAATCCACTCCCCGCATTGTCAGTGTGGAAAAGCTGTTGTCATCATTCTGAATCAGTATAAAATCACCCAGCGAGATTTTACCCTCATACTTGAAACCGCCGTCGATCTTTTTTGCGTTAAGCTGCTCGGTTGAATTTATGTAGTCAAACACCTCATACAAAACGATGGCGGGATTGCGCTTTTCAAAATTTCTGCCGTTGATATCATATGAAAAATCCGCGAAATCAAAAGTAAGCGTTTTTCCGTCATAGGTCATAACCATGCCCTTGGCTGAGGTGGAATCAATAGTTACCGACACAGCACTCTCCGTTTTACAAATTATGCAGTCATATGAAAACTCCCCCGAAGTCACTTTGACATTCTGCTCCAGCGTCAAAGGAATTTCGGGGGTATAATTTTTTACCTTGCAGCCGGAAAGCAGCAGCAAGAGTATCAGTGATAACGGTATTATCCTTTTCAATCAGATCATTCCCTGCGGCTAAGCCTCAAATTCGGACATCAAAGCGCCTAAAAGGGAGAGCATATCATCAACAGTCATTCCTCGCTGAGAAAGCTCCTGAGCCGTAATATCACCGCAAAGTCCATGAATAAAAACGGCGGATTTGGCGGCGTTCAGCGCAGTCATGCCCTGCGCCAGGAAAGAGCCGATCATGCCGGTCAGCATATCTCCTGTTCCGCCCATCGCCATGCCCGGGTTTCCGGTGGTATTTACAAATACCTCCCTGCCGTCGGTAACGACCGTATTTGCACCCTTTAGTACGACTACGACATCGTTTTCTTCAGCAAAAGCTTTGGCGACATCTATCCGATGTGACTGGACATAGGCAGAATCCTCACCAATGAGCCTTGCCATTTCAGCCGGATGAGGGGTAATGATAAGCGGCGCTTTTTTATCCTTTATTATATCTATGAAGGCAACCGCCGCATTTATGCCATCCGCGTCCAATACAACAGGAACTTCACTTGATTTAAGGATCTGACCGACAATCACCTGGGTGTCGTCATTGTTACCAATACCGCATCCCACAGCTACACTGTCCGCCCATTTAAGTTCCTCAAAAATGTCGTTCATTGAACCTATGGAAATTGTTTTTTCCTCATTTTCACAAACGGGTTTGAATATCGGCTGCGTCAGATGAGAAGTCATAACGGGGTAAACGGATTTTGGAAAAACGCATTTGAGGAGCCCCACGCCCGTTTTAAGAGCCGACTTAGCGCAAATTACCGCCGCGCCCGGCATAAGATAGGAGCCGCAGATATTGAGCTGATGACCGAAGCTTCCTTTATGAGAATTTTTATCCCGTTTAACAAAATAACTCTTTATATCGGTTTTTGTAATGGTCTGCGCATAATTTGCGTCATAACAGTTTTCGGGAATACCGATATTGACCGTCACCACCTTGCCGCAATAGGAATTTGCCGGCGGCAGAACGTGGGCAAACTTAAGGGTAGAAATCGCAATGGTCATATCCGCTTTAACCGCTTTTGCAACCTCACCCGTGGTCGCGTCTGTGCCGCTGGGCGTATCAATGCTGATAACCTCCGCCCCTGCATGATTGACAGCGTCAAAAACTTGGTCAAAAGGCGCCCGGGGCGCACCGTGAAAACCGATACCGAAAATGCAGTCCACTAAGATATCGCAGTCAAAATCATATTCTGTAAAGTAATAATCCTTTACTCCATTTGCCACAGCCTCGTCAAAATACATTTTCGGCTCATCAAGATACGGCGGCTTATCCGCCAGCACAATGCTGGCATCAACGCCCATTTTCACAAACAGATTCGCAATTACAAAACCGTCGCCGGCATTTTTACCGTTTCCGCATACTACGGCGACCTTTTTCTCCTGAATACCGTTTGCATAATATTTCAGTATCTTGTTGAAACAGGCTGTACCCGCTCTGCGCATCAAGCCCTCCTCGGTACAGTCACCGGCAAAGGCTCTTTTCTCCACCTGTTTTATTTGTTTGGCTGTCAAAATTCTCATAATATCACCAAATTATAACTGTTGCTATCGCATAGTCCCCGTCGTGGGAAACGGACACATCGCAGTTTAAAATACCGTTCAGATACGGCTTACCCCTATCATTGTGTAGAATCTCAATACTTGTCATAGGGGCCGTTATCCCTGTGCCTATTGCTTTGAAATAAGCCTCCTTGGCGGCGAAAATACCGGCATAATTCTCCGCCTTTCTGCAGTATTCTATTTCCTTTTCAGTAAATACGCGCCGCAGGAAAGACTCGTTTTTTATACTTTTCTCCATTCTGGATATTTTGACTATATCTGTCCCTATTTTATACATCCTTGTCTTCACCCATCGGCTTAATTAAGAAGGACAGCGCTTTGCCCTTCAGCGAGCCTAAGCGGTATTCCTTTGAGGGCATAGGTCCGCAGGCGTTGGAGCCGGCTCCCAATACCTCGGCGTCAATGTTCACGCAGGTGGTATAATTCGGCAGATTCTCCCTGTGTCCCGCCTTGGCGCAGATTTCCGGCGTATACGGATTGGCGGAAAATACAAAGGGCTTGCCGACTGCCTCAAAGCGCAGTCCCGTACCGTTTTCATCCGTGATCTCGGCAAAACGTGTTTCACACCTTGTGGCGCTTTCCTGGGGTTTGATATAATTTTCGTGCATATCCGAAACTGTTGTTTCATAAATGCCTGTCAGCACGTGCTCCTTAAAATCGGGCAGGTTCACGTAGGGACCCAGACCGAAATACCTTACATGATTAAATGTTCTGGGCATCTCAAGCTGGATACCGAAACGCGGAACATATTTCACCGCACCGCCGCCGATACAGTTATAATCC
>JAGHJI010000076.1 GCA_017886765.1 Eubacterium sp. | reverse complement strand
TTGGTGGTCTTTATGAATTTAAAGACGTGGATAAGCAACGGTGAAAGTTTTGAGCTCTTTTTCCCGTTTAGATGAAGGGCTGTCAGCCGGTCGCAAAGCTCATTTTTATCAGGTGCGTCCAGGAGTCTTCTTATCAATGCCAGCGCATGATTTTTTAAATAGCTTTGCGCGTCAACGGTTTTTCCGTTGAGGATGAATTGCTGAAGATGTTCAACCTCATACGACAGCGTCTGATCCTCATTTACCGTTACGCTGACAATGGGCGCCGGATATCCCACAAGCGAGCCGACGTTTACCTCCGTAATCACATTCCCGCCCGGGGATTTGAAATCAGTGGTGCTCTGGATATGAGAGTGACCGACAAACATATATCGCAGTCCGGCGTCGGCGAGCCTTGAGGCTACGTATTCCCTGTTTTCCACACAGGTTCCGCCGCCGGTGATCAGGGGGCTTATATGAGGCGTAAGAAGGTGGTGCATCATACCGATCATAAGGCAGTTGTCAGCATGCGCTTTTTTGATCTGCTCCTCGATCCAGGCAAAGTGTTCTTCGGTAAATCCGGCGTGGTCGTTACCGTTTTTATCGTCGTTGAGCGCCAGAAGCCTTACATGGTCAGCCAGCTGAACAACGTAAGAACAGGTACCGATATGGGTGATGAATTTACTTATGGAAGCATCGGGACCAAAGTCCTTGTAAAATTCCGGAAGCTTATCGCTGGGCATGGTTTCCACATCGTGCATTACCGTATTACCGCAAAAACGTCTTGGATTTCCATCACAGCACCAGTCGTGGGTAGCGGTTATTACATATACTTTTTTCTTTTCCCTGAGCTTATAAAGCTTTTGACGGAATTCAAGATGGGATACCATTTCCCCGTCATTTGTCAGATCTCCCGCAATCATAACTGCGTCGGTGTCTGAACCGGCTATTTTCTCAAACGCAGCGTCGATGATCTCACCCGTTTCCGCCAGGCATTTCTGATCAGAGCCGGAGCGCAGAAAATACTGCCGGCCCGTTGTGCCCAGGGTCTTGCTGTAGTGATGTGTGTCGGCAATAAACGTCAGCTTGGTCATTCTTTTCTCCTATTTTATCTGCTCTATTTTATCCCCTGTAACAAAAAATACATGATCCGCAATATCCATCATGGCTTTGTCGTTCATGGAATCGGTATAAAAATTGTCGATATGCGCTCCCGGGTAAAACTCGTTGAAGAGCTTGACCTTGTTTTCAAGAAAGCAGAGGCGCTTGAATTTGCCTGTTTTTTTGTCAATGGAGGAGCTGATATAATTTGTGATGCCCATGCGTTTCATGATCTCCTCCAGAATAAAGTCCGTGGTGCCGGAAACGATGATGTCGTCGTCACGTCTTACTTTTTCATACCAGGGCTTGATCTTTTTCTGGTTTTCGTCCCAGAATTTTTTTACATCCTCCTGCGCCGTATCAATCTTTTTTATGTAATATCCCTCAAGAAAGCCGGCGTACGCCTCTATTGCCTCTTCCACGGTAAAAAGGTGGAGCGTATCCTTGAAATAAATGTAAAGCAGCTTGGGTACGTACTTCCATATCTTGGGGTCCGTTTTTATGTAGTACATAATAAAATCCACAAGGGTCTCGCCGTCGTATATTGTGTTGTCAAAATCAAAAACGTTCATAATCAGCCTCTCTATTTACAGGGAAATCTATCTGCTTTATTTGATTTTATCATAAGGCATATACTTTATCAACCTTGACAATTACATAAAAAAAATATATATTAGTAAAAATATAACTTAAAAACCATTTACGGAATCTAAAATCTCGGGAGATAAGCAGTCAGGCAGAAAAACTATGGATATAAAGGATTTTATAAAAACGGATGTTGTTATTGTGGGCAGCGGTGTTGCCGGCTTGTTTGCGGCGCTCTGTCTGCCCCAAAACAAGGATGTGCTCATAATCACCAAGGAGGATCTGAAGGAATGCGACTCCTATCTCGCTCAGGGCGGCGTGTGTGTATTAAAGGATATCAGTGATTTTGGCTGTTATTTTGAGGACACGATGAGAGCCGGCCATTATGAAAACAGCGCAGAATCGGTGCGTGTGATGATCGAGGGCTCGGCAGAGGTTATAAATACGCTGGTTGACCTGGGGGTTGAATTTGATACTGATGACGACGGGGATTTTGATTACACCCGTGAAGGCGCCCACCGCCGCAACAGAATTCTTCACCACAAGGACGAGACGGGTAAGGAGATTACCGCCACGCTTTTGAGAATCGCGAAAAAAAGAGAGAATATTACCTTTGTCACCCGGACCACGATGATAGACTTTATTGAAAAAAACAATGTTTGCCAGGGTGTCGTTTGCGAGGATGAATACGGAGAACGCGGCGCGATTATAGCTAAGGATATCATCCTGGCTACCGGCGGGATTGGCGGACTTTTCCTTAATTCGACCAATTATCCGCATATTACCGGAGATTCTTTTGCCCTTGCCATAAAACACGGTGTGGAGCTTAAGGATATGAATTACATACAGATTCATCCCACCACCCTTTACAGTAAAAAGAAGGGCAGGCGCTTTTTGATCAGTGAAAGCGTACGCGGAGAGGGCGCTGTTCTGCTTAATGAAAACGGTGAAAGATTTACCGATGAATTACAGCCGAGGGATGTGGTTACAGACGCCATTGTTCAGGAGATGGCTAAATTCGGCACCGACCACGTGTATATAACGCTTCCCACTATGAGCAGTGAAGAGGCGGCAAAGAGATTCCCCAATATATATGACGCGTGTATGGATGAGGGCTATGATATAACAAAGGATAAGGTGCCTGTAACTCCGGCACAGCATTATATGATGGGCGGCGTGAAAACCGACATTAACGGCAGAACTACCATGGAGCATCTTTACGCCGTGGGCGAGACAGCGTGCAACGGTGTTCACGGCAGAAACCGTCTGGCTTCCAATTCCCTGCTGGAGAGTCTGGTCTTCTCAAAACGCGCTGCTGAGTTGATTGCAGGGGATAAGGCTGAAAAAAAGATAGAGCTCCCGGATATGGATTTGGCTGCATATCCTCCTAAAAAAGAACGGGAAAAAGAATTCAAACAGCTTGTTATGGATGAAATTAAAAGAAAGGATCCGCAGTTTTATGATAAATGGTGTAACAATGAAAATCAGTGTTGATGATTATATTCTCAATACCCTGAAAGAAGATATTACATATGAGGATGTTTCCGCCAACGCGGTCATGCCTGAGGACAAACAGGGCAAGGCTGACCTCATTTGCAAACAGGACGGGATTATCTGCGGTCTTGATATTTTCAGGCGCACTTTTGAACTTATTGACAGCACAAGCCGCTTTGAAGCGAATTTCAAGGACGGAGACAGCGTACGTAAAGGGGAACTGCTCGGCGTGATATACGGGGATATAAAAGCGATCCTCAGCGGTGAGAGAACAGCTTTGAATTACCTGCAGAGAATGAGCGGTATCGCGACCTTGACGAGAGCGTACATGGACGAGCTGAAAGGGTATTCCACTACGCTTCTTGATACGAGAAAAACCACGCCGAATATGCGTCCCTTTGAAAAATATGCCGTCACGATAGGCGGAGCTACAAATCACAGGTATAATCTGTCCGACGGGGTCTTGCTTAAAGACAATCATATCGGCGCTGCAGGTTCGGTTACAAAGGCGATTCAGATGGCAAAAAAATACGCGCCGTTTGTGCGCAAGATTGAAATTGAAACGGAGACGCTTGAACAGGTCAGGGAAGCCCTTGCCGCCGGAGCGGATATCATTATGCTGGACAATATGGATAATGACACAATGAAAAAGGCTGTAGAAATCATAGACGGCAAGGCCCAGACGGAGTGCTCCGGAAATGTCACAAAGGAAAGACTGAAGGAGATTGCGCAGATCGGCGTGGATTTTGTATCCTGCGGCGCGCTGACCCATTCCGCGCCCATTATGGACGTCAGCCTTAAAAATCTTGTACCTGTAGAATAATGAACTGAAAAAGGGCAGCCAAGCTGCCCTTTTTAGACTGTCGATAAAGTCGGCTGAACCACGCCAAAACAAATGTGCGCAGCATAGCATTTTCTTTTGTAGGGGACGGCGTCCTCGCCGTCCCGTTCTGGCGAAGGGATTGCAGCAAAAAAACAGCGGTAAGGATTCGATATCCTTACCGCTGTTCGGCGTTTTTCGTTTTTTGCTCAGGGGCGGTACCATCGTACAGCTCCCGCTCACAAGAAAACGAAATTCACCTCGATTTCTCGAAGTCTGTCCAGCGTGTAGGAAGTACGTACTTTTCTCCGTTTACAGCTTTTTCTACACGCTGAAAAGGGCAGCCAAGCTGCCCTTTTTTCTTTCTGTGATTCTTATTAACCGAATTTTACTTTATACAGAACATCCGGGTAATTGGTCATAATGCAGTCCGCGCCGACGCTGATCAGGTATTCCATATCTTCCTCGTCATCCACAGTCCAGAACTGGATAGCCATATTATGCTCATGCGCGTAGTTAATCATTGTAGCGGTGCCTGTATTCATGCCAAGATTCTGAAACGGAAATCCGTAAGGCAACTGCAAAACACTGCAGGGCGGGTCGTACGTATCGCTGTCGGTAAGCGCCGCTTCCCAGAACTCCAAAACCTCGGCTATGCCTGTGCTTCTTGTCATGTCAGGATAATTCTTGTCCACATATTCGCTGATTTCTCCGTGAAAAGTACCGAAAATAACCTTATCAAGCAAATCTCTCTCGGTAAGGATCCTGTAGAGAATGTCTACTCCTTTTCTGCCTAAATCGCCGTCGTTTTTGATTTCAATAATAAATTTATAGTCGCTGACGGTATCAAGATAATCAAGCACCTCTTCCAGACGGGGAATTTTCAAATTATCCGGCACATCATCGCCTTTCAGGTTGGCGTATGGTGCTTCTCCGGCTTCGTTTTCAAATTTAGCGCCCATATTTAACTTTCGGAGTTCGTCATACGTTTTGTCCTCAGGTCTGACGTTCTTTTCACCAAACACTTCTTCGCTGTCAGAGGTCCTGTCCAGTGTGTCATCATGGAGAAGGACCAGTACATTATCCTTTGTGATATGCAGGTCAAACTCAAATACGTCAACGGAAAATTCATCGTTTTCAGCACAGTTTTTGAAAGCCATCATCGTTTCTTCCGGAGCGATACCGCCGCCGCTGCGGTGGCCGGAAATATCCGTGCTTGAGAGCATATAAGGGTTTGTTGAGTCATATGTTTTGATTTGTTCAGGATCTGATCGATGAAATCCGGCAATGTTGACAAAGGTGCCTAAAGATACAATCAGCGTTAGAAAAAAGATAAGAATAATTAATTTTTTCTTTTTTGTCAGCGGTTTTGTTTTCATTGGCAATTTCCTCCATAAAAATTTTAGTTTAAAATCATGAAAAAGTCAATTGATATTGTTGATAAGCGGAAATTAATTTTGTCAAAGGTATTGACAATTGGAAAATAAATACTATAATGAAATTAGCACTCGGAACACAAGAGTGCTAATTCAAAGCAAAGGATGATTCAGATGAGAAAAAAACAGTTTAAAGCGGAGTCCAAAAAACTCCTGGATATGATGATTAATTCTATTTATACGCATAAAGAAATCTTCCTCAGGGAGCTTATTTCAAACGCATCTGACGCAATTGACAAGCTGTACTTTAAATCACTGACAGATAACGCCGTTAAGCTTTCAAGAGATGATTTTAAAATTCAGATCGATCTGGACAAGGATAACCGTACCCTTACACTGACGGATAACGGTATCGGTATGACTGCCGAAGAGCTGGAGAGTAATCTGGGTACGATTGCCAAGAGCGGTTCCCTAAATTTCAAAAATGAGAACGCCGACGATGACAAGGCTCAGGACATTTCCGTCATCGGTCAGTTTGGCGTAGGCTTTTATTCATCGTTTATGGTTGCGGACAGAGTGGAGGTCGTTTCCAAGGCCTTCGGCGAGGATACAGCACATAAATGGATATCTTCCGGCGCGGACGGCTACACCATTGAGGAGTGTGAAAAAGAAGATGCCGGTACGGTCATTACCCTCCACATAAAAGAGGATACGGAAAACGAGGATTACAGCCAGTACCTGGAGCAGTACAAGATTGACGAGCTTGTCAAAAAGTACAGCGACTATATCCGCTATCCCATTGTGATGGAGATGAGCCATCAGGTACCGGACCCGGACAAAGAGGGCGAATATATTACCGAACTCAGTATGGAGACCCTCAACTCCATGGTGCCGCTCTGGAGAAAGTCAAAGAGCGAGATCAAGCCGGAGGACTATAACGAATTTTACAAGGGCAAGTTTATGGATTACAATGACCCGCTGGCGGTCATCCATTCCAAGACAGAGGGTCAGGCGACCTTCGACGCTTTAATGTTTATTCCTCAGAATCCGCCCTATGATTTTTACAGTAAAGAATATGAGAAGGGACTGCAGCTTTATTCCAACGGCGTGCTGATTATGGACAAATGTCCTGACCTGCTCCCCGACTATTTCAGCTTTGTTAAAGGTCTTGTGGACAGCGCTGACCTGAGTCTGAATATCAGCCGTGAAATGCTCCAGCATGATCACCAGCTTAAGATCATCGCAAAGGCGATTGATAAAAAGATCAAGAGCGAGCTTACCAAAATGCTGAAGAATGACCGCGAGAAATATGAGAAGTTCTTCAAGACATTCGGTCTGCAGCTCAAATACGGTGTTTACGCCAATTACGGAGCGGATAAGGATGGGCTCAAGGACCTTCTTCTCTTTGAATCCTCAAACGGCGACGGCTACACCACATTAAAAGAATATGCGGGCAGAATGGCAGATTCCCAGGAATCTATCTACTATGCCTGCGGAGAAAATGCTGAAAAGATTTCTCTTCTTCCTCAGATCGACGCTGTTAAGGAAAAGGGATATGAGGTGCTCTATTTCACTGACGAGGTGGACGAATTCGCGATACAGATGCTCATGGAATATGACGGCAAGCATTTTGCCAATATCTGCAAGGACGATCTTGACCTGAGCACCGATGCTGAAAAAGAAGCGATGCAGAAGAAAAACGAGGAGGCAAAGGACCTTCTTGATAAAATGAAGGAAGCGCTTGACGGACAGGTAACTGCCGTTAAATTTTCAAACAAGCTTGGTTCTCACCCCGTCAGCCTGACTGCCGAGGGATATGTATCTCTTGAAATGGAAAAGGTGCTCAACTCTATGCCCGGGGCAAATCAGGGCGTAAAAGCGCAGCTTGTGCTGGAGATAAATTCAAATCATCCTGTTGCGCAGAAGCTTGAGAACGCGGACGACGACACGCTGAAAAAGTACACGAAACTTCTTTATTCATCAGCCAGACTGCTCGCCGGTCTTGACCTTGCCAATCCGACGGAATTTTCAGACACAATAGCCGAGCTTATGTAACTCTGGTATTTTTAAAGCCCTCCTGGCCGGAATCGGTCGGGAGGGCTTTAAATCTACGGTAAAAAGGATTTCAGGACTTTTGTTTTATGTTTCATTTTTAAGCTTGGTTTCAACAATCGGGAATATGGCGAATATGCCAAGCGTCTGCATAAGCATAATTACTTCAGGCATATAGTCACGTTTGAAAAACGCCAGACATAAAACTGATAAAGCTATCCCCGAAAGGAAAGAGATTATACCGTAATCCGCAAAAAATTTGCTCATATATTTTTGCGCCTTTTTCCAGCTTTCCTCGCTCTGCATACTTCTTGCCGTACGGTACCCGTAAATGGAGTTGATGCTGCCGGGCGGAAATTTTTTTGAAATTGCGCCGCAGGCAAGCATGACAGCCGGAATGATGAGCACGATCAGGTAATCGGTAAGTTTCATTCCTTGCTTTCTCCTGAAATGATTTTTTCCAGACGCGCGTTGTCTTGGGAAAAATGTCTCTGGCTGATAAGTATGATAAGTTCGTCTCCTTCTTTGAGTATGGTATCACCTTTTGGCGTTATGGAAACATCGTCGCGTTCTATGCTGACGATGAGGCAGTGCTTTCCCCAGTCAATGCTGCTTACGGTCTTTCTTCGCAGCGGACTCCCAACGGGGATGACATATGTTTTTAATATTTTTTCATCCGTATCGTGAAATTCAGGCTTTTGAGGATCGGCGGCAACAATTTTTTCAAGAAGTGTTTCATAAATCGGCTTGACGCCGATCAGGTTAGCCACCGCATAGCTTATAAGACTGACAACCGCCAGAGGCAGCAGGCTTTCCAGGCTGCCGGTCATTTCAAATACCAGAATGATCCCCGTCAGCGGTGCCCGCACGATCGACGCGAAAATTCCCGCCATGGAAATGACCACAAACTCCTGCCAGAGATTCTCGTCAATATTGAAAAACGCAATGCAAACATTTGCGTATATTGCACCGATATATGTTCCGAGAATAAGCAGGGGAAAGAATATACCTCCCGGAGCTCCTGAGCCGAAGCTGATAACGGAAAAGAAAAATTTTGCCAAAAGTAAAAATATGAGTATGGAAACAGCAGGCTTTTTATCTGTAAGCAACGTGACCATTGCGTGTCCGCCGCCGGTTATCTCCGGGATAAAAATTGCGGCTATACCGCCCAAAATGAAAACGGCTGTCATTTTGATTTCTGAAGGAATCCTTTTGCCCTTTTTAAAAAGGTCCTGACCCTTACTCATTACTATGTTATAGATACAGCCTGCCATTCCCAGAATGATACCTAAAATAATTAAAAGCCAATAGTTTTTCAGCGGTATATTCTCGGTTTCATAGGCGAAAACATTTTCCTGTCCGAAAAACATTTTTGAAATAAAGTCGGCGGTTACGCATGCGACTATGCCCATACAGATAATATTTCTGTCTATGGTCTTGTGTATTTCTTCAAGAATGAACATGACGCCTGAAAGGGGCGCGTTAAATGCTGCCGCAAGGCCTGCGCCTCCGCCGCAGCTTATCATTCTGAGTTCGCTGGTTTTATCTGCTTTTGTGATTTTAGCTATGCCTTTTCCCGCCATTGCGCCAAGCTGAATGCTGGGGCCTTCCCTGCCGAGAGAAAGGCCGCCCAGTATTGACATCGTTCCGCCCAAGAGCTTGGCGGCGATAACTTTTAGCCAGTTTTGCGTCAGAACGCCTTTTATTTCACCGCTTACCTGTGGGATTCCGCTGCCTGATGCCATAGGTTCCCATTTAATGATCCTTGCCACAATGACGCCCATAAGCGCAAGAACTGCGAACCAAATCACGCATTTTACCGCGCTGCCCTTAGCAAACTGAGAAGCTTTCATCAGAAGCGTTTCGGCATTTTGCAGCAAAAATCTGTATAGTGACGATATGAGACCGGAAACGATCCCCACCTCAAGCCCCCTGACAATAAGATATAAGCTTTCTTTCTTACGGTATTCGATTTTTCTGAACGTGGTTTTTTCTTTCTTTTTCATCTTTATCTGCCAAATATTTATTTTCAGTTATTATACCATTTGGGCGAACGCGCCAGTGCGAGCCGGAATGATACAATGTTCTCCGAAATAATCTAAATCTATGATTTAGCTATTATTTCGTGAGGTGATTTAGCCGAGCAAGGTTTTACCTTGCGAACGCCAATGTTCTCCGAAATAATCTAAATCTTTGATTTAGCTATTATTTCGTGAGGTGATTTAGCCGAGCAAGGTTTTACCTTGCGAACGCCAATGTTCTCCGAAATAATCTAAATCTATGATTTAGCTATTATTTCGTGAGGTTATTATACCACAATCTATAAGCTATGTGCATATCTTTTCCAAAATAAAACGGGGAAACCTGTAAAGAATCCCCGAAAAAATACCTGATTTGATTTTACCCTATCATTGAACTTACAAATATTTCTATCCCTATTCCGATGAGGATGATTCCGCCCAGGATAGACGCCTTGCCTGCCAGCTTTGTGCCGAACTTTCTGCCGATGAAAAGCCCCGCCATACATATAACAAAGGTCACGGCAGCGATGATAACGGCGCACACAAGAGCCGAAAGCCAGTTGTAATCCGCAATGGTAAAGCCTACGGACAGCGCGTCAATTGAGGTGGCGACCCCCTGCACCAACAGCGCCTTAATGCCTACCGAGTTTTTTGAATGGTCTGCGTCTTTGTTGCGTATGCCCTCAATAAGCATTTTACCGCCTATGTATCCCAGCAAGATAAGCGCGATCCAGGGGATGCATTTTTCAAAGGCGTTAAAATACTGCACCACCGTATGCACACAGATCCAGCCGATCATTGGCATTGCCGCCTGGAATACGGCGAACACAGCGGCGATTATGCACATCTTCCGCTTTTTCATACCGGGTTCGTTCAGACCGTTTGCCAGCGATACCGAAAACGCGTCCATGGCAAGACCTACGCCAAGCAGCGCGCTGTTAAAAAAGAATACAAAACTCCAATCCATCATTTTACTCCTCCTAAAAACACAAAAGACCCGGGTACAGCCGAAGCCATACCTGGGTCGTAAATAACCGGATATAAAAAGACTCCATGTACAGCATCAGGCATACATGAGTCTCGCAATTTAAAGCAAGCCAGACCTTTCGGTCAGTATGTTGACTTACTACGCATTGAAGCGTTTGCTACTCCCTCACAAGCATTTTGTAACGGCTATTATATAGAACAAATCAATGTTTGTCAAGCCTTTCGGTAAATTTTCCCTTTTTGCTGAAAATCAGCCCGATAACCATCAGAACGGGGAAGATGGCGCCAACGAGAATTCCTTTTTTCAGATCGTCGTCAAAAGCACTTGAAACCATGCCGACCAAGGTGGGTCCTGCCGTGCAGCCCAGATCGCCGCCCAGGGCAAGCATGGCGAACATAGCGGTGCCGCCCTTCTTTATTTCCGCCGACGCTTTGCTGAAGGTGCCTGGCCACATAATGCCTACTGAAAGGCCGCAGACAGCGCAGGCAACAAGACTGATTACGGGAGAAGGGACCAGCGATATGCATAGGTAGGAAATCACGCACAGAATACTGCTTAAAATCATAAACCGGTCCAAATTGATTTTGTCCCCGTATTTTCCGTAAAATGCTCTGGAAGCGCCCATAAGCACGGCGAAAGCCATGGGCCCTGCCAGATCGCCTATTGTTTTTGTGACGCCCAGTCCCTGCTCGGCAAAGGTGGACGCCCACTGACTTACGGACTGCTCGCTGGCGCCGGCGCATATCATCATGAGCATCATGAGCCAGAAACATTTTTGTGAAAAAAGCTCCTTAAAGGACATTCCCTTTTCGCCGTCCTCCACCAGCGGCGCAATGGGTACCCTGCTGAAAAATACGGCGTTTACCAGCGGGATTACTGCCCAGCCGATCGCCAGAATCTTCCAGTTTTCTATACCGAATATTCTGAAGAAAACGGTGGAAATCAGGACAACGCCCACATGTCCCCAGCAGTAAAAGGAATGTAAAAGGCTCATTGCCTTTTCCTTATTATCCGTGGGGCAGCTTTCCACGATGGGACTGATTAAGACCTCTATGATTCCTCCACCGATTGCGTAGATTACGACTGAAATCAGGATACCGGCAAAGGCGCTCGGTATCACCTCCGGAAGAACGGTCAGCAGAACCAGTCCGGCGGCGGAACAGATATGGGCAAAAATAATGCTGGGCTTGTATCCCACACGGTCTATTACTTTCGCTGAAAGCATATCCACCAGAAGCTGAATCAGAAAGTTGATTGTGACCAGCATCGTGATCTGGTCCAGGGGAATCTGATAGCTGTCCTGAAAGGTCAGAAACAGAAGCGGCACAAAATTATTAACGACCGCCTGAACAATGTATCCCGTGAAACTGGCGTATATGGTTTTGTTGTAGTTAAGCGTTTTTTCGTGGCTCATCGGTTTTCCTCACTTTTGTTTGTTTAAACATCATTGCAAAGGGTATCACAAGCAGAATACCGCATAGGATAACGCTCTTTTGCGCGAACTGCTTGGTCAGCAGCGTACCTGCGGCGGCCCCAATGATGAAAAAAAGTATGATGGCGTAATAATTCAGACTCTTTCTGATGTTGTCCTTGTTCTTGTTGTGCAGCCCGAGAAAGAGCTGTTCGGTACCGCTCCTCAGATTTCCCGTGCACATGGTGGTTGCTACGGTGTTTCCGTTAATAATGCGGAAGCTTTCCACCTGCAGGGAGCATACGAAGGATATCATGGTGTTGACAACAATATCCGTCTTCCCTGCGGGAATAAAGGCGGCGGCAAAGAGCAGCGCCATTTCCAGCAGGATGATCAGCTGCCGCCAGTGAATGTGTATGTTTTCTTTCAGTCTGCTTTTTACGATTTCCGAAATCACGATACCCAGAGCGAATGCGGTAATGGGTATCAGATAATGCAGCGCATCTGAAAAATCACACTGCGCGAAATGGATGCCGAGTAATACAATGTTGCCCGTCTGGGCATTGGCGAAAACGCCGCCCCGGGATATATATGTATAAGCGTCCAGGTACCCTCCCGCGATAGCAAGAAATATACCCAGTACAAAGCTTTCCGACATTTGCTTTTGCTTTTTCATTCAGTATCACCGACTGATATATTAACATAATTATTTAAAATGTCAAATAAATGATTAGATATGTCCCGGGATTCTTTTTTTATATATCAATATGGTTAAAAAGGAAAGGGGACGGATTTCCCGTCCCTCATGGATTTTCATTTCGTATGCTTTGCAATAGGCTTAAGAGTCATATCTCATAAGTACATAAAGATTCTGGAAAAGTCAGCTGCATTTGGATACCGGTAGATAGATTTCTATATACCGTTCCTCTTTATCAATCATCGTCCAGTTCGTTACATAAAGCTGATCCCTATACTCATCTAATTTATATCCGGCATCTGACAGCCAGGTATTGTCTGCCAGCGCGGAATAGTAAACGTCTTTTAACTGCCCGGTAGGATATTTGCATTTTTCCGTTGTGATTTTTGCGAAAAGGCCTCCGTTAAAATGCACCTTTTCACAGCCCGGCGGTATATTTTCGCAGTCTGAACATATATAATGCAGATAGGAATACTCGCCTGATTTTCTATATATCTCATACCAGATATGATTGTCGGTCATAATATCGTTCTGCTCTTTTCTTGTCGCCTCCCACGCTTCATCGTCATTGTCCCAGCGCGCGTCTATGTCTTTATTCATATTGCCGGCGGCAATCGTTTTCACGCCGATGAAATCACGGCTCTTCAGTTTTGTTGTTTCAAATTTCATTTTATTCCCTCCGTTTACTTTTATTTCAAGTGTGATTTTGTTGAAAAGATGAAAGTTAACCCCGCCTTTTTTGACTTCATTAGGATTGACACCGTGAAATTCTCTGAAAGCTCTTGAAAATCCCTCACTGCTGTCATAGCCGTATTTGAGTGCGATATCCAGTACAGAGTGGTTACTTTTGATCAGTTCAAAGGCGGCAGCGGTCAAACGGCGTTTTCTTATGTATTCGCTTACTGTAAAACCCGTTATAGCCTGAAAGGTCTTTTGAAACTGCACAATGCTCATGGAGGTAACGGACTGTAACTGCGTGCCGTCCACCTCACCGGTTAAATTATGCTCAATATAATCGATGCCTTTCTGTAAGCTGTCCACCTGATTCATAATTCTCCCTCCTTTCAAGATTATTTTAGTAAACGGAGAAGCATTTTTCTTGATATTCAGAAATTATTTTGGTCGGCTAAAGCGTTACCGTTTTAAGAAATATGGATCCAATACCTGTTGACTATCGTATTGTCGGGAGCAAGGATTTTGTTTTCCAGAACGCCGCCGTAGTTTTGGATGACCTTGTTTGAAGCAATATTTGTTTCAAGCGCAATAAGCACGGGATTATATTGTCCGCTCGTGATAACTGAAAAGCCCGCCGCATAAAAAAGAACGCTCTGAAAAACAGAACGTTCTTTGATACAGTAAAATTATCTCTTTGAGAACTGAGGTGCACGGCGTGCTTTTTTGAGACCGGGCTTCTTTCTTTCCTTCATACGTGGGTCACGTGTAAGGAAGCCAGCCTTCTTAAGAGCCGGGCGGAGCGCCTCATCATACTGAAGAAGAGCTCTTGCGATACCGTGGCGGATAGCGCCTGCCTGACCGGTAACGCCGCCGCCGTTTACGCGGCATACGATGTCAAACTTCTCCGTTGTTTCTGTAAGATTCAGAGGCTGACGAACGATCAGCTTAAGTGTTTCAAGGCCGAAATAATCGTCAATATCTCTGTCGTTGATTGTGATTTTGCCGGTACCTGCGTAAACACGTACACGAGCTACAGATTCTTTTCTTCTGCCTGTGCCGTAGAAATATGGATTTGTTTCATACATAGTTCAGATACCTCCCTTAAAATTCCCAAGCTTCGGGCTTCTGCGCCTCGTGCTTGTGTTCTGCGCCCTTGTAGATGCGGCATCTTGTAAGCTGCTTTCTGCCGAGCGTTGTGTCCGGGATCATACCCTTTACAGCAAGCTTCATAGCAAAGTCGCTCTTCTCGTTCATAAGGGTGCCGTATTTAACTTCCTTCAGGTTACCGATGTAACCGGTGTGGTGCTGATAAAGCTTTTTGTTCAGCTTGTCGCCTGTAAGAACAGCCTTGTCCGTATTTACGATAATTACGAAGTCGCCGCAATCCACGTTCGGCATAAAGATGGGCTTGTGCTTACCCCTGAGGAGTACAGCCGCCTCGCTGGCTACACGTCCGAGAGGCTTGCCCGCAGCATCAATAATATACCACTTGCGTTCGATTTCGTCAGCTTTTGGCATAAATGTTGACATAACCAATATCCTCCAAACTTAATTATAATTTAAAACATTGACTGCACAGCGCAGCCGTTTCTTTAAGTGCTTGAATATAATAGCATAGACGAATTTGTAAGTCAATAAAAAAGTTGAAATATTTTTATTTAACAGGTGTGTTTCTCTTATTTTCTCTCTTTTTCTCGCTTAATCATATGAATATCTCTTTTATTATTTATGAAAAACGCACCGGCTCCGGTAATATTTACAGCACGGAAAAGGGAGGTGGTATGCATAAATTTCTTGAATTCCTATCAAAGCGATAGTATAATGTTCTATATACTTGGAAAAGGAATTATATATTTATGAAAATAAGTGAAATATTAAAAAAGAATAAGGTTACTGTTTCGTTTGAGGTCTTTCCTCCCAAGGAATGGGCGAAAATCGCGGATACAAAAAAGGTCATAAGTGAAATGGTTAAGGACAAGCCGTCATTTATGAGCGTTACCTACGGCGCGTCGGGCACCACCAGCGGTTATACTACAGAGATCGCAAACGCAATCCGGGAGGGCGGCGTAACACCGCTTTCACACCTTACCTGCCTTACTTCCACAAAAGAAAAAATCAATTCCGTGCTGGATGATCTGGAGTATAACGGAGTGGAAAATATACTTGCGCTCAGAGGAGATATACCTAAGGATTTTGTTATGTGTGATAATCAGTATTATCACCATGCGTATGAGCTTGTAAATGAGATAAAGGAGAGAGGGAATTTTTGCATCGGCGCAGCCTGTTATCCGGAGACGCATCCTGAATCTCCGAATAGGGTGGAGGATATCGCGCGGCTGAAGGAAAAGGTAGACTGCGGCGTTGATTTTCTGACTACCCAGATGTTTTTTGACAATAACGTGTTTTATCATTTCCGTGAGATGTGCGCCATAAAGGAGATCAATGTTCCGATTATCGCCGGTATTATGCCGATTACCAACGCCGGTATGATTAAAAGGAGCGTTGAGCTTTCCAACAGCACGCTGCCTGAAAAATTCACCAGGATCATGGAGCGCTTCGGGGATAATCCCGACGCGATGAAACAAGCGGGTATCATTTATGCCACGGAGCAGATCATAGATCTGATGGCAAACGGCGTGAACAACATACACATTTACACGATGAATAAACCGGATGTAGCCCATAAAATTATGGAAGGACTGTCAGCAATCATTCATGAATAAGGCTGAAATTCTGCGTTACCTCAGGACTTCGTCAAAAACCGATGATACAAGGCTTCTCAGTTTGGTTGATGAATGCTGCGAAGAGGTAAATCATTGTGTAAAACCAAAAACGCTTCACAGGATTTTTGACTGTACGGTTACCGGGGACAGTCTGATAATCGGTGATATGGTCTTTAAAAGCAAAAGGCTTGCCGAAACAGTAAGCGGATGCGCGCGTGTGTGTATCTTCGGCGCGACGCTCGGTACGGAATGTGACAGGCTCCTGCGGACCTACGGCGCAACGGATATTGCGAAAACGGCGGTGCTGCAGGCGTGTCTTGCATCAAAAATCGAGGAGATTTGCGACGGGCTGGAAGATACGCTGAAAGCGCAGGGTATGAAACTGCGGCAGAGATATTCTCCCGGTTACTTCGATCTGGACATAAAGGAAAATAAAAAAATATTTGAAATGCTGGAGCTGACCAAGCGGATAGGCTTGACCCTTACGGACACCTGCCAGATGGTTCCCACAAAGTCGGTTACGGCGATTATAGGTATTGAAAATGATTAGATTTTTTGACGGCGGATTGGGCAGTATGCTCCGTCTTTCTGCAGGAGAACTGCCGGAAAAACTGAATATTACAGAGCCTGACAGGGTCTTTGCGGTCCATCAGGGATATGCGGATGCAGGCGCGGAGTATATTACCGCAAATACGTTCGGCGCGAATTCTCTCAAATATGATAATGTTGCCGAACTGGTTAAAGCCGGCGTTGGTCTTGCCAAAAAAGCAGGTAAAAAGGTCGCGCTGGATATAGGTCCTACGGGTAAGCTTCTGAAACCAATGGGGGACCTGGATTTTGAACGGGCGGTTGAACTGTTTTCTGAAGTTGTCCTTGCCGGCAGGGAGGATTCGGACATTGTTGTCATAGAAACAATGAGTGACACTTATGAGTTAAAGGCGGCTGTACTGGCGGTTAAGGAGAATTGTAATCTGCCCGTGATCGCTTCCATGATTTTTGATGAAAACGGCAGACTTTTGACAGGCGCGGATGTCAGAACCGCCTGCGCAATGCTGGAGGGCCTTGGCGTTGACGTAATCGGATTGAACTGCGGCCTTGGGCCGAAACAGATGATACCCCTTGTGAAAGAATTGAGGGAAAATACCTCACTGCCGATTATCGTTATGCCAAACGCCGGTCTGCCGGAATCCGTAAACGGTGAAACAGTATATAATGTATCGCCTGACGAATTCGCTCGGGATATGCTGGAAATCGCAAAGCTGGGCGTATCCTATCTCGGAGGATGCTGCGGTACAACGCCTCAGCATATTAAAAAGATGATCGCACTTTGCAGGGATATACCCGATTCCGTCCCTAAAAGAAAAACAGACACGGTGGTTTCCTCCTACTCAACCTCCGTAACCATCGGCGGAAAACCGAAGATCATCGGCGAGAGAATCAACCCCACCGGAAAAAAACTGTTTAAAGAGGCTTTGAGAAATCATGATATGGATTATATCATGAAAGAAGGGCTTTCCCAGCAGGATAAGGGCGCCCATATCCTGGATGTGAATGTGGGACTGCCGGAAATTGACGAGGTCAAAATGCTCAGTGACGCAGTGTACAATCTGCAAAGCGTGCTGCCTCTGCCGCTTCAGCTTGATTCCTCTGACCCGAAAGCCCTGGAAAAAGCCATGCGTATCTATAACGGCAAGCCGATGGTCAATTCCGTAAACGGCAAACAGTCGTCCATGGAGGCGGTGTTCCCTCTTGTAAAAAAATACGGCGGTGTTGTTGTCTGTCTGTGCCTTGACGAGAACGGCATTCCCGAAACGGCGCAGGGCAGAATCGACATTGCGAAAAAGATAATCCGTACGGCTGAAAAGTACGGCATTGATAAAAAAGACCTTGTCATTGACGCGCTTACAATGACGATTTCCACGGACGAGAATAACGCAAAGCAAACGCTGAAAGCCGTAAGGTATATTAAAAACGAGCTTGGCATGGGCACAGTTCTCGGTGTGTCAAACATCAGCTTCGGTCTGCCCAAGCGTGAGGCGATCAACACTGCGTTCTTTACGCTGGCCCTTGAAAGCGGCCTTTCAGCCGGAATCATAAATCCATTAAGCGAAGCGATGATGAACGCTTACTATTCCTTCAACGCGCTTTCGGGTTACGACGATAACTGCACGGAATATATTGAATCCGTTACTTCTGCGCAGGCTTCCGCTCCGGCAGTCAGCGTTGCGGATTTGAAAACCGCCATTATAAAAGGCATGAAGGATGACGCCGGTATCTGCGCCAAAGAGCTTTTAAAGGATACTGCGGCGCTGGACGTAATCAATCAGTATATCATTCCGGCGCTGGATGTGGTCGGCGACGGCTTTGAGAAAAACAAAATTTTTCTGCCCCAGCTTCTGATGAGCGCCGACGCGGCAAAGGAAGCCTTTAACTCGATTAAGGAGCATCTTGTCCTGACCGGACAGGAAAAGAAGAGCGGCAATAAGATTGTAATAGCCACCGTGGAGGGCGACATTCACGATATAGGTAAAAATATCGTGAAGGTTTTACTTTCCAATTACGGCTTTGATGTAATCGATCTGGGTAAGGATGTAAAGTGTGAGAAGGTGCTTGAGGCGGCACTTGAGAACGATTGCAGACTTGTGGCGCTTTCCGCCCTGATGACAACGACCGTTCCGAATATGGAAAGGACGATTAAGCTTATCCACGATAACACGCAGGCAAAGGTTCTTGTGGGCGGCGCTGTTCTTACGAAATCCTATGCCGATATGATTCATGCGGATTACTACGCAAAGGACGCAATGGAAAGTGTGCGGATCGCCAAGGCGTTTTTCGGGGGTGAGTCCGGATGATGATCTCCACAAAGGGAAGATATGCCCTTATGATCATGGTGTATCTTGCGCAGCACCGTCATGACGGACCGGTTTCCCTAAAAGACATTGCCGAAAACAATGATATGGGCATCAAGTATCTTGAAATCATTGTTGCCTCCCTGAACAAAGCAGGACTCCTTGACAGCCTGAGAGGTAAAAACGGAGGTTACCGGCTGAATAAAAAGCCGGAAGAATATACCCTCCTGTCCATATTACAGGCGGCGGAGGGCAGCCTTGCGCCGGTGGCCTGTGTGGAAGAAGGCTTTTGCGCCAACGCTCCGAACTGCAAAACCTGCAGTATGTGGAAAGGGCTGGAGGAATTGATAGAAAACTATCTGACCTCCAAAACGCTGGCGGATATCATTTAGAATCGTTTATATAAAGAGGGACTTGTGCATAACTTGCACAAGTCCCTTCGTTCTGTTATTTATATTTCTTAAAATGTATTATTTCATAAATTCTTTCACCTTGTCAATATTTTCAAGACCCTGCTTGTAGCCTATATTGTAAATATGTTTAAGCTTTTCTGGATTTTTTTCCAAGGTGGGGGCGTTAAGGGGTTCGTCTGAGCATATAACAAAGGCTTTGCCCTGGCGCTGCTGTTCAAAAACATATTCCCTTTGCGCGTTATACATATTGTGCCGGTCAAGAAGTTTTTCGGCAATAAGGGGATACTTTTTCATTGCCCTTCTGACAACTCGGGGATGTCCCATCGGCTTTTTAATAAAATGCTTGTCCTGCGTGAGAATGACTACACATTTTTCACAGCCGTCATCAAATGCTCTTTTCAGCGGAATGGAGTCGGTCAGCCCGCCGTCATAATAATCATCTTTGCCTATCTTTACCGGCTTGGTAGATATCGGCATAGCGCAGCTTGACCTAAGTTCCTCACAACCGTTTCGAAAGTCGGTGGGATAAAAATACTCCGGCTTTCCTGTCCTGGCATTTGTTACTACGCAGCAGAATACGGCGTGTGAATTTTCAAAATTTTCATAGTTTAATGGGAACATATCATAGGAAAGTTCGCCGAATATCCATTTTGAATTGAGGTATTCGCCGTTTTTTACCATGGATTTTAAACTCATGTATCTTTCGTCAGTAGAATAATCAATGGAGATGTCCCTCATTCTGTGCAGATCCTTTCCCAGAAAGGATACACCGTTGCAGCTGCCGGCAGATACGCCGATAACATAGGGGAATTCGATACCGTTTTCCATAAACGCGTCAAGCACGCCGCTTGTGTAAATTGCCCTGAGACCGCCGCCTTCAAGCACTAATCCGTTTTTGTACATATTTATTCAACCTTCTTTATTGCAGTTCTTTTTTCATATATCCGCAGGTAAACGCAAAGAAATCATATTTTTTTGTATACTGCGGTTTAAAGCCATAGCTTTCATACCATTTTTCAGTTGTGTATTTTTCTCAGCAACAGTCATAAAACTTGATCTTATAATTTCTGCGCAGGCAACCAGTTCGGCTTCATGAATTTGTTTTATCATAAGTTTTATCTGTTTTCTCTATTTCTATACCAAGAACACCATATTTTTCCTGCTGTTCTTTACTGTAGAATTTTTCCATATCCTCAGGCTTTGCCCGGTGTATATTCTCCTCTGTGTATCCGCATTTTAACAGGGGAAGAACGTCATATAATTCTTCAAATGACTTAAAATGAAACAGATTGGTTACCCTTACGGCGATTCTATTTTTTCTGTCGGCTTTATTCTCAAAGATGATTTCGTCGTTTATACGGATAAGCTGTCTTTTTTCATCGTTCAGCCGCAGTTCAATCGTTTTTGTTCCGTTATTTATAGTTTCAAACGGAGGCGGATCCAGCGTCATATAGTGCTTCATATGTATACCTAAAAAAACAAGACGACTGAAGGAAACCCCTAAAGCCGTCGTTTGTATTTTTATTTGTTTTATTACTCAGCCTTTTTCTTAGCAGTCTTTTTAGCTGCGGCTTTCTTCGGAGCCTCTTCCTTTGCAGGAGTCTCCTCAGCGGCAGTTTCCTCTGCTTTTGCTTCTACGATTTCAATCTCGTTGTCACATTCAAAGAAATCGTTGTCATCAAAATATTCCGGCTCCTTTTTGCCGGTAAGCTTTTTAACTGCCAGATAAACGGCGGCAGCGACAGCCGCAAGCGCCACGATAGCGCTGATAACTTTTAAGATCTTTTTAAAATCCATAATATTAACCCCTTTTATTGTGATTAAGCTATAGAGCATTTTGCTTTCTTATATTATAGATTGAATATATTATAAAGTCAAGCGAAAAAATAAACTCCCACAAAAACGAGGGAGTTTGTCTTTTATTTAAGCGTTTGCCTTTTTAACAAGCTTACTTTTCTTTCTTGCCGCGCGGTTTTTCGGCATAAGATTCTTGGATGCCGCCTGGTCGATTTTCTTAACGGCGATTTTAACAAGCGCGTCCTTGTCAGCGGCATTTGTCTCAATAGCGGTGTTCGCCTTTTTTATAGCAGTTTTAAGTGCTGAATTTGCGGCTTTGTTGTTGGCTGCTTTTGTAGCGTTGACCTTTACTCTCTTCTTTGCTGACTTAATATTTGGCATAATTCTCACTCCTTTAGTTCGGTGTTTTAGATATAACGGGATATACATCCCAGTATTTTTACGCTTATGTATCTTAGCATAACTGATTTGAAATTGCAAGTATTTTTTTATTTTTGGATATACTTTTATTGAAAAAACTATAAAACCGGGTGTTTTTAATGGAAAATCGTACGGATTTAGCCGTTGAATCTTTTGAATCAAAGAACAAAACAGCAATCGACGGAGTAAAGATAAAAGAGCGTGAGGGAGTGACCGTTGTTTCTGTCCTGAATGAAAAGGGCGCCCGCGCTATCGGAAAGCCCGTCGGGAAATATATTACCTGCAGTGTGCCGTCTTTTGTAAACGATACCGATATATTCGACGGAAGGCTGGACAAACTCTCCGCCGCCTTGGAATCTCTATTGCCGCAAAATCTCAGCTCCGTGCTTGTTGCAGGTGTTGGAAATCTGAACATAACCGCAGACGCACTGGGGCCAAAGACGAATAATTATGTTCTGGCAACAAGGCACATTGTTGAAAGCCGGCAGAAACCGGATTTTTTCAAAGGATTTTTCAGCGTTTGTGATATAACAACGGGTGTGCTTGCCGATACGGGAATAGAATCGGCAGAAATCATCAAGGGCGTTGTTGAGGTGACAAAACCTTCCTGCGTTATCGTCGTGGACGCGTTGGCGGCTACATCGTCGGAACGGCTCGGAACAACCGTGCAGCTTTCCGATGTCGGAATCTCTCCCGGTTCCGGAGTAGGCAATCACCGTTATGAGATTTCAAAAAATACGCTCGGCGTTCCCGTTGTATCCATAGGTATACCCACAGTTGTCTCCGCGGCGGCCATCGGCGGCAGAAATACGGATGAAAAAATGTTTGTAACTCCCAGAGAGATTGATAAAATCACGGAGCAGGGCGCGAAGCTGATAGGTATGTCCATCAATGTCTGTCTGCAAAAAAATATAAGCGCCCGGGATCTATTTTCCCTTGTGGGATAGTCATATTGTACGAAATGGTTTCATATATATCTATATAGTATTTATAACAGCATTATATATGATATATGGTGAATTATGAAAAAGGATTTAGCAATACTGTTCACAAATATTGTCGCGATGCTCTGCGTGGTTGCGCTTGTTATTCATTTCGCGCCGGACATAGCGGATAAAATAAGCGTTTTCAATCAGGGTGTGATAACGGTTTTTTCTCCAGTGAAAATCGCTGAAAATTTAACGGATATTTCCAATACTAAAGAGGAAACCGAGGACAATAATAATAACACCGCAACAGAAGTGATGAAGTCTTCGTCAGGAATAACGGGGAAGGACAGCGACCTATATTCCGGTATCGAGGAGACTCCCGAAGACATAGCTAAGCTGATGAGTGACGCTGAAAAAACTATTGAGGATGAAGAGGTAAAGGGCCAAACGTCTGAAGAGGATTACTTCGGTGGGGGGACTTTGGTGTCCTTTGACCGGGTTGAAATCCAGAGTAAAATACCGGAATCGTTTTATAAGCTCAATATTGAGGAGCTCCTTAATCAGAAGGCGGACCTCTCTATTCAGGATATATCAGAACCGAAAATTCTTGTTTACCATACTCATACAACAGAAAGCTATACACTTCTGGATGTGGGTTATTATACAGAGTCTCTCGACCTTCGCTCAGAGGATGAATCCAGAAATATGGTGAGGGTCGGAGACGAACTCTGTGAATACCTTGAAAAAATGGGCTTCGGTGTTATTCACGACAGGGAGATTCATGACAAAAATTATAACGGCGCCTATGATTCTTCACGAAAATCTGTTGAACAATATCTTGAAGAATATCCCTCTATTGAAATTACCATTGATGTACACCGTGATGACATTACATATGAAAACGGAACAAAGGTAAAACCCACCGCCACAATAAATGACAAAAAAGCCGCTCGGATGATGATTATTGCCGGAGCGGAATACGGGAGCATTACAAATTATCCCGACTGGGAATATAATCTGAGATTTGCTCTGGCGGTACAGAATAAGGTGGAGGAAATGTATGAAGGCTTAATGCGCCCCATTCTTTTCTCTGAGAGAAAATATAATATGGATGAAACAAGAAATTCTTTTCTTTTAGAAGTGGGAACAAGTGCCAATACTCTTGATGAAGCCTGCTATTCCGCCCGTCTGTTTGCTACCGCGTTGGGAGAATTGCTGACTGAGGAGTATACTGAAAAATAAAGGAGTGTAAAAATGAAAAGGAAAATTGCCGCTATCATGTGCTGTTTTGTAATTGCGTTAGGTGTAGGTACAAGTATAGCATACTATAATACGAAATCTTTTGGCTTTGATGAAAACGCTAAGGTTATAGATTATGATAATGAAAAAATAACGTTTATGGATTTTCATATCTATTATGATGACATATCGGATTTCATTGAAAAAGTCGGTACGATAATACCGGATGAAAGCCGTATTATTTCATGTTGGGCACATCATAATGTGGTCAATATATAATGTAAATAATATATATAGATTAAAGGGCGGGAAAGACACTTCCGCCCTTGCCCGTTATGGCGTTTTGAAACACTCGGCGGAGTGTGAAAAAACTTGAGAAAAACTTATTTAAAAGTGTTGACAAGTGAAAGATAATGTGGTAATATTGCAAAGCACTCTTGAGAGGGGGCGGGAAAAGAGCCCCGGACAAAAGGAGAGCGAAAGGACCTTGAAAATTAAACAACGATGAGAAAAGGAACCCGATAAGATTCAAAAGAGTTTTATCTGTACTCGTATCCAAGAGATACAAAGCAGTAATTGCGAACTGGTGTTCG
>JAGHJI010000075.1 GCA_017886765.1 Eubacterium sp. | reverse complement strand
GAAGGAAAAGGGATACGACCTGTCTGTTCCGGTGCTTGGTGAGGATGGCTGGTATTTGGTTTTTGAAGATGATTTTGAGGGCAGCGCCCTGAATGAAAACATCAGGTTCGGAGAAAGATATGCCGGAAATAAAGAGATCTGGACCACATCCCCCCACGCGATACGCTGGGAAAGTGACAGCAAAAAGAAGCCTGAACAGGCTTGCTGGTGGTGTCCTGAAATGGTGGAGGTCAGGAATTCAAACGTGATTATCCATTCACGCTATGAAGAAGATCATATCTGTAACGGCGGCTGCCCATCTGAAGGACGCTTTACCTCGGGAATAGAGACAAGGCTTATAACCGGTGACAATAACGATAACAAGGGAACGGCGGATACCATGCTGTTTTCCCAGGCGTTCGGTTATTTTGAATGCAGGGCAAAACTGCCTGATTCAAACGGGTTATGGTCTGCTTTCTGGCTGCAGTCCTCAAACCAGCGCAAAGTCGGCAATCAAGGCGAGGACGGCACGGAGATCGACGTTTTTGAAAGCGCTTTCAGACGAAGCAGAAAATCAAAAATGGGTCACGCATTGTTATGGGACGGCTACGGAAAAAACGGAAAAGTGGACGGTTACATCGGTAATCTGGAACAGGATCTGTATGACGGATACCATACATACGCGCTGAAATGGACTCCCGAATATTATGTTTTTTATATTGACGGAAAGGCAACCTGGGCGACAAACAGCGGCGGTGTTTCAAAGGTGAGAGAATTTTTGCGCCTTACCGTTGAGATCGACGCCGGCGACGGCTGGGGCCCCCACGGGCAGAAAATTGGAAAATTCAGCCATAATAATGAGGACAACGGAGATTTTATGATTGACTATGTAAAGGTATGGCAGAATGAAAATTATGAGCAGTATATCAGAGAAGACGATGAATTTGAGGGAACGGTGGACTTATCCTGAACAGATAGTAATAACCTGAAAGTATATACTGGTAAACAAAACGAGACTTCATAGGAGGTCTCGTTTTGTTTATTCTATAATTGTAACAAATCTGTTAAAAGCATTGACAGGGAGTTACTACCGGGTTTTATACTCGAATTACATAATGGATTATAAACAACGTTTATACCGATACTTATTTTGAAAGGAGTACGTATGAAAAAATCATTTCTTTTATTATGGTAATCAGTCTTTTATGTGTCTTTACTGCCTGCAGCAATGGTGAGAGCGATTCTGAGACGACTGTGTCAACCGCCGCTGCTACGGCGCAGTCCACGCAGACAACTACGCAGCCGCAGGAAACAGCTTGGGAGTGGCAGAAGGATACGCCGGACAATCAGGGATTGAACAGCAGTGCGCTGCCTGATATTCACGCGACATTCGATTCATTTAATCTGCTGTCATCCGTTATTGTAAAAAACGGCTATATTGTGGATGAATATTATAAGGACGGATATGACGAAACAAGCGAGTTTATACTGAATTCTGCGTCAAAAAGCGTTACCAGCGCGCTGGTGGGAATCGCGATTGACCAAGGATATATTGAAAGCGTTGATACGCCCATATCCCGGTATCTGCCGCAGGTGTCAGAGCTGGGAGACGGATGGAACAGAATTACGATCCGTCATCTGCTGACGCATACGTCGGGCATCAGCACTACGGATGATGTGCTCTGGAACGAGTGGAGAAGTTCGGATAACTGGTTGGATTATATTTTTAATCTTCCCATCGTATCGGAGCCGGGTCAGGAGTTCAGCTATTCCACCGGAAACACGCATCTTCTCTGCGCGATACTTCAGGAGGCAACGGGCATGACCGCTGATGCGTTTGCCAGGGAATATCTCTTTGATCCTGTCGGCATGGACAGCGCCGCTATTGCCTCAGATCCTCAGGGAATTTCAGACGGCGGAAACGGTGTTTCCATGAATATATATGATATGGCAAAATTCGGTCTGCTGTATCTTAACGGCGGTATTTGGCAGGGTGAACAGATCGTGCCGGCCCAGTGGGTGGAGGATTCCACCAGCGTGCAGTATGACCGTTCCACAGGAAGCGCAGATTACGGCTATCAGTGGTGGGTGCGTACTTTCGGAGATCAGGGGTATGACGCTTATTTTGCCCAGGGACACGCCGGTCAGTATATTTTTGTCGTCCCTGAAATTGAACTGATTGTTGCCTTTACCAGCGACTATGAGGGCAGCACCGGAATCTACTGGCAGCTTGTAAATGATATCGTAAACGCTTGCTTAAATTAAGGAGTTTAACTATGAAAAAATTATTATCAATTATTATGTGTTTGAGTCTTATTTTCACCTTCGCCGCCTGCAGCAATACCGCTCAGGAGGAGGAAACGCATCACAGTCATCGCAGACCTCAACCCAGTCGCAGACGCAGAGCTCTTCGCAAACAGACGGCAGTACCGGTTCAAACGTGCTGGTCGCGTATTTTGCCGTGGCTGAAAACAGTGAGGTTGACGCCGCTTCCTCCGCCAGTGTGGTCACGGTAAACGGTGAAGCGCAGGGCATTGTTCAGGCTCTTGCCCGTATGATACAGAATGAAACGGGAGGGGATCTGTTCTCGATTCAGACCTCCGTTGATTACCCCGCTGACAGAAATGATTTGATCGAGTATGCCCAGGAGGAGCAGGACAGCAATGCCCGCCCTCAGCTTACGGCTCATATTGAAAATCTGGATGATTACGATACGATTTTCATAGGCTATCCTATCTGGTGGTATGATCTGCCCCAGGTTATGTACAGCTTTTTTGACGAATATGATTTTTCCGGTAAAACCATCATTCCGTTCTGCGTTCACAACGGAAGTCAGTTTACAGGTACGATTCAGACCATTCAGGAGCTTGAACCCAACGCGGAAGTGATTACCGACGGCTTTACGGTAAATGAGAGCAATGCTGCCGATTCCGCGGAAGATATTGCCGCCTGGATAGAGGAACTCAATTTGTAATATGAAACAGAAGTTAAAAATTATTGTTGACGTATTCATGACGGCGGCGCTCCTTTTGCTGATGTCCTATAATCTTATAGGAGATGTTACCCATGAGATAATCGGCGCGGCTACGCTGGTGATTTTCATTATGCATCATATTTTGAACAGAAGATGGATAAAAAGTATTTTTAAAGGCAGATATACGCCGTTTCGTATTTTACAGACCATTATAGCCGTTCTTGTTTTGCTCACAATGCTGGTGCAGATGTTCAGCGGTATTATACTGTCAAGGCATGTGTTTTCCTTTATTCATATTGACGGACTGACTTCTGCCGCCAGAATAATGCATATGCTTGGGGCGTACTGGGGATTTGTTCTGATGAGTTTGCACCTGGGATTGCACTGGCAGCTTGTGATCAGCAGAGTTAAAATAAAATTAAAGAAATCGTCCAAGGCAAAACAGATTATGTTTGCAACTCCTTCGTTCATTCTTGCGGCTTACGGCGTATACGCTTTTATCAGCCGCGGCCTTGCCGATTATATGTTCTTGAAAAATCAATTTGTTTTCTTTGATTTTTCGGAACCGCTGATTCTGTTTTTTATAGATTATCTGGCGATAATGGTTTTGTTTATATTTGTCGGCTATTATTTTTCAAAGCTTATTATATGGCTGCCGGCAAGACATAAAAATAAAAAATCAGCATAAGCAGACGTCATGCACTTAGATTAAGGTTGAGTGATTTGACAAGAAAAAATAAATCGTATATAGTATAACTGATAATAGCGTTTTTCTTTACGTAAGCAGCTAAGCGCAGATAAGCTGCTTACGCATGTCAAATGTTCATTTATTAATACGCTCTTTAATAACACCCGATTACTGCGTTTGCAGACTTTATTAAATTTCCGCTCCGGAAATGAAAATACACAGCAAAAGCGAGAAGGAGAAAAAATGGAGCAGAAACCAAAAGTGCCGCTCAACTGCCTGTTTCAGGGCTGCTATAACCCTGCGTTTGAGGCAGAAATCAAGAAGTGCAAAGACAAATGCTATGCTTACAATCAGCTGAATCCCAACGATACAGAGGCGCAGCAGAAAATTTTGAAAACACTGCTCGGTAAAATGGGCAGCGAAGTCACATTTGTGCCGCCGTTTTGGTGTGACTATGGCTACAACATTTCGGTCGGTGATTATTTTTACGCCAATCATAATTTTGTTGTGCAGGACGGCGCGGGCATTACCTGCGGCGACCATGTTTTTATCGGTCCGAATTGCTGCTTTACAACTGCCGAACACCCTACCGACCCGCAGCAGCGCATGGACGGTCTGGAGATCGCTAAGCCGATCGTAATCGGTAACAATGTCTGGATCGGTGCCGGTTCAACGGTTTTGGCAGGTGTTACAATCGGCGACAACACTGTGATCGGCGCCGGCAGTGTCGTAACGCGTCCGATCCCGGCTGGTGTTGTGGCGGTCGGTGTGCCGTGCCGCGTTGTGCGGGAGATCACACCGGAGGATAAGTACCGTTACCCGATGTATCAGGGTACATATTAAAGGATGCTGTTTTAAATTTATATTACTCGTATTTTGCTGATAGAGAAATATTTAAAAAGAAGGACAATTCGTTTATGAATTGTCCTTCTTTCACTATTCAATGCACAGGAGTATAGCTTCACCTTTGTTCAATTTTAATTTTATCCGGCCGTTCTTTATCTCGGTATCTTTTATCCATTCATTGCCCTTTTCTGTGATACGGTAAAGCTTTGCCTTGGCGTTTGCTGTATTCTGCAGCTTCCAGACGCGGTCATCGCCGTTTTTACTGTATGCGAAATAGCAGTTATCTCTGTGAACAAAAGGCAGAAGAAGATTATCTCCGTCTTTCATTATATTGCCGTTTTGAATAATTTTTCCGCCTTTGTTATAAGAAATGATCCCGTCGGAAAATTCACATCTTTCATTTATTCCATAGCCTTTTATTGCCAGCCGTTTGTGCCGGCAGAGGAAATGGTACGGGACTTGTACCGTTGCAAAATCACGAAGAAAATCAGAGGTCCAGTTTTTGTTCTTCATATTGACAACATCTTCTCCGTGCATATTTCCGTAGAGATAGTTTCTGTACCGTTTGTTGCGGAATATTCCGCCGCTGTAAAGCTGGGGAGGCGTTTCAATCAGTTCTTTTCTGGTCATTCTGTAGCACCACCAGCTTGCCGGAATGATCCCCAGCGTGTCCATGGGGGCGGATTTGTGATGTTCTCTCGGCAGTCCGAAAATCGGTCTGTTTTTCAGATCCTCCGTTTCTTTGTATGTAAACTCAGAGGTGATGTCGATTCCTTTTTCACGCACATATGCGATCATTGTGCCCAGATAAAATTTGATGATCTTAAACTATGGGATTTTGACAACCCGAACCTGTATTGCCTGACCGTTAAAATTAAAAACGATTCCTTTACGCAAAGATTCGGGTTAAGAAAAATCAAGGTTACGCAAAACTATATATTCCTTAACAATAAGCCCGTCTATCTGACAGGCTGTGAATGGATGCCCGGGTCGCATCCGGATTACGGAATGGCGGAGCCGCTGGAGCACAGCGTAAAATGCCTTGAACAGCTCAAGGACAGCGGCTGCAGATTCACCAGATTTCACTGGCAGCAGGACAGCAGCATTTATGACTGGTGCGATGAAAACGGACTGCTTGTGCAGGAGGAGATTCCATACTGGGGAGCGCCGAAAAAGCCGGGTAAAAAGCAGACAGAAATTGCAAAGCGGCAGGCTGACGAGATGATCAAGGCGCATTTTAATCATCCGTCGATTATATTCTGGGGTGTGGGAAATGAGCTTGGCGGACAGTTTAAGGCGACCCAACAGTACGTCAGGGAAATGGTCGCGTATTTTAAATCAAAGGACAGCACACGCTGTGTCAATTATGTTTCCAATACTCTCGGTCTGATAAAAAACAAAAAGGACGACGCGACGCTGTACGGCGATGTCGCAATGTGGAACGAGTATCTGGGACTGTGGCAGCCGTGCAATGATATTCCGGGCAGAATCAGCGAAGTAAACAAAATTTGTAAAAACAAGCCGCTTATCATAACTGAATTCGGCCTGTGCGAACCGCATTTTTCCGGCGGAGATGAACGCAGAAAAGAGATACTGCTTGATCATATTGAAATGTTTAATAAAGCGGATAAGATTCAAGGGTATGTCTGGTTCAGCCTAAATGACTACAGAACGCACGTCGGCGAGCAGGGCGAAGGAAAACTGAGGCAAAGAGTCCACGGCTCAACCGATTTATACGGGAATAAAAAGCCGTCATATAATACGCTCTGCGAAGTAAACGCAAATCAGATTGAAAAACATATATAAGAGGTGTTTATGGAAATTAAAATAAACGTAAATCCCCTGCCGGTAAAACAAGGTGATTTCAGATATTCAAATATCAACAGCCGTTACGGCGTGAATACACTGTATTTCACAAAGGACGGCAAGCCCTATCTGCCTGTTGCGGGGGAACTCCATTTCAGCAGACTTCCGAGTGAGTGCTGGAGACATGAGCTTCTTAAAATGAAGGATTGCGGCCTTAACATGGTTTCAACTTATGTGTTCTGGAATTTTCATGAGGAGAAGAAAGGACAGTTTGATTTTTCAGGAGATAATGATATCGCCGCCTTCCTTGGCATATGCCGTGAGATAGATATGCCCTGTATCCTGCGTATCGGTCCGTGGGATCACGGCGAGGTCGTGCGCGGAGGTTTTCCAAGGCGTATTAACAGAATGCCGGGAAAACGCAAAAATGATACAGCGTATTTGAAAGAGGTTGAGGATTTCTGGATCGGTCTGTATAACGAGGTAGCCGAATTTCTCGACGGGGAAACCGTTGTGGGTATCCAGCTTGAAAACGAATATACCGGCAGCACGGAGCATATCCGTACCCTGCGTCGTCTGGCAGAAAAAATAGGCTTTAAAACGCCGTTTTTCACCATGACCGCCTGGCCGTCGAATCAGCCGGATGATGAATTTTTACCCATGGTGGGCGGTTACCCTGATGGACCCTGGAATATGGGTAAAAAAGCGCTGAAGCCAAATAATCGTTTTGCCATTATGCCGGGCAGAACAGAGGCGGAGATCGGTGATGATCTGATAAAAAATAATAAGGCCGCCAAAGATGACGCCTATAAGTTCATTCCTTACGCCTGTTGTGAAACGGGACCCGGTAACCAGGTCACCCAGCACCGCAGACCATATATCAGTGAAAAGGACGGGTACGGCGTCGGCTTTGCCAAATTTGCCTCCGGATGCAACTGGCTGGGCTACTATATGTTCCACGGCGGAAGGAATCCCATCGGCAGATTTATGCAGGAGAGCAGAATAACTGGTTATCCTAATAATTATCCTGTGATCGATTATGATTTCCAGGCGCCCATAAGCCGGTACGGTGAATGCAGGGCTCACGGCGATCTGCTGCGCCTTATGCACCTGTTTGCCCGTTATTTTGATACGCAAATATGTGAAAAACAGGCATATTTCCCTCGATGGAAATCAACGGATCCAAACGATATATCTTTTTTAAAATGTTCGGTAAGATGCGACGAAAATCTGAGCGGTTACTTTTTTGCTTCGACATATGAAAAGGGACTTAAATATAACGACTTTGGCAATGTGTCCGTGACCCTCCATGCTGAAGAGAAGCGCCTTGTACTGCCGGCGATTCATGTTAAGGCAGGGGCAATGTTTTTTTATCCTTTTAATATGGATATCGGCGGCGTTCATTTTGATTACATTCTTGCCCAGCCTATTGCTAAATTCGAGCAAAACGGCGAAACAGTATGCTGGTTTACAGCGTGTGAAGGGATAAAACCGAGATATTCCGTTGACGGCACAGCGGCGGATATCCCCGTTGACGACAGCGGCGTTTTAATCGGTAATGTTAGAATCATTGTTTTGCCTGCGAACAAAGCAAAGAAACTGCATATTACCGACGGAAAAATATTCTTTTGTGAGGGAACGGTCTATTCTGACAACGGCATTGTCTGCTGTGAGAAAAAGCAAAACGCGGATTTTAAGGATGAAATCCGTTTCACAAGGTGTGAAAAGGTCTCTCTGCCGCACGGCTATTATCTGTATTCCCATGGTAAAAGGCAGTATTACGCTTTGCAAATTGAGCCGCGTATTTTTGACGACTGTTTTGATGTAGAGCTTGCTTTTGATTTTTCCGCTCTTAATTTACAGGTGTTCAGCGGCAAAACGCTTATTAACGATTATTTTAACATTGACGGTCATTTTACTATGCGCCTGAGAGAGTACAGAAACTACATTAAAAAAGGTCCGCTGATCATCCGTACCGTGGAACGTACAAAATTCGGTATCGGTAATGTATATCAGGAAATTATGCCGGATAAAAGAAAAACGCATCTTATTCTCCGACATACATACAAAATTGTTCCTGAAAAAATAAATAACAGTAACAAAAACTCTGCTGACTGATTCAGCAGAGTTTTTAATTGAATTTATCACTATCCGGCTAAAGCACTTCCCAATGCTTTGCATTTGTTTAAAATTTCATCATCCGGTTCGTAATTACAGATCAAAGTCGCCGCAATGTCTGTTCCCGAACGGATACAGCGGTCTTTCCATATATCCATCCATTCACCTGTTCCCCAGCCGTAAGAACCAAAAAGAGCGATTTTTTTACCATTTAATTTTGACTCGCAGGAGGAAAATATAGGTTCAAATTCGGTGCCCTCCAATTCCTCGGCTCCCATCGCCGGGCAACCGAAAGCAATAGCGTCATAATGGACTGTTTCATCAGGATTGAATTCTGACGCTGTAAACACCGTACCGTCAGCGCCTGAGGATCTGATCCCCTCCAGAACAGCCATTGCCATTTGCTCCGTATTACCCGTCTGACTCCAATATACAACTGCAATTTTTTTCATATTTATCTTTTTATCCTTTCAGTAAGTATGGTTATCTGTCATAAGCTGTAAAAATAATGAAATGTGATTTTTTATGCGGCGACAGTCAGCTGCTGTACCGTTCTCATCCCCTCCTTCCATAAGCGGCAGTAAATTTGTTTGCATTTGTCAAATTTTGCAAAGGTTTTAACCGCTTCAAATTCGTTATGATATACTTTCCAGCAGCCTGTAAAAATGAAATTTCTGCCGGAGTTTTTTATAAATGCGTGAACATCGTCAGGCGGATAACCGAGAAAAAGACCGATTTCATGCGGGAATTTTTCAGACGTATTAAAATGTTCCTTTAATTTTTCAATTGCACCGTGTGCGGAAAAATCAGTATATCCGTATGTGCTTAAAAGACATTTTACACATTCTTTTTTTAAATCGGATTTGAGGTGTGATACGCGGTAAACGTATATCAAAGCACAGTTGTTTTGCTTTTTTAATACGGTCAGGTATACGCCTTTTGGATTTAAGCGGTTATTATATTTATCCATCTGGTGGTTCAGCGTTCTTTCATCTGCGTATGGCATATTAAACAAATTGGCCGTTTTCAGCGAAGCCAGAGTAGGCGAGCAGTGGTTTATTAAATACTTTTCCGTAAAATCACCTCATTGAGTTAGCCAAAACTAACTTCTGTACAAAAAAATAAAAACGATAAGCTTATTGAGGTTAGCCGCAACTAACTTTAATAAGCTTATCATATATTAAAGGATTTGTAAATACAAAAGCGAAAATTTAACAATTTGTTCAGGATTTGCTGTTTTTACTGTAGATATAGTTCCAGCCATTGTTATGATATGATTTCATAATCAACGGGAGTTACACTAACAATATCGCCGCTTGCATCCATTTCCAGCAGATCAATGCTGGAATAAGTAAAGAACTTGGGAACACCGCTGTTATTTAGACCGACATCTAAAACATACTGATAAAAGCTGCGGTTTATTCCGACATTACGGTTTGCATACAACTCTTTGATACACAGCGGCTGGGCCTCCGTGAGACATCCCGGATAAACAGGTGTGTTCGCGTTTTCATCATACCATTTTGAAAAATGTTTCAGCAGTTCTTCTTTTGACATTTTATTACCTCATTCCTTGTTCATTGATATCATTTTATATGCTTTTACATCATATTGCAATGAAGTGCACTTCCTATTTTCTGTGTTTTTACAGTTTTTTTCATTTTTTTCAGTATACATAGATTAAATGATTTTTGAAGCAGCTTTATAATTATATTTTGCCGTGCTAAAAATATTGAGTTAATGGATATTTTGTGTTAATATACAGTTGTACAGTATCTTGATTGTTTTAATGAGAGCAAATATTTTGTTTGGAGGAAAAATGGAACAGTTTATTCAATATCTGGAGACCTCGCTTCCTGACAGGGATGGGGATGAAATCCTTTATAAATTTAAGAGAAAAACACTGGATGAAATGAATGATAGGTATCTGGAGGTATCGCAGAGGGGGATATCCAATCAGAAGGTCATAAGCGATTTGGTTATCAGTGAACATCCCAACCTTGAAAATGAGTATAAAGCATTTTATAACTCCGCTACTGCCGCAGCAAAAACGAAAAGAAAAATTTTGTTGAATGTTATCGGTTCGGCTGTTTATATTTTGGGAATCGTTATTGTATTCCTTGCGGTAAGTTTTGTTACGCAGCACTGGGGGCAGACCTGGCTTATTGTGGTTGACGGAATACTTTTATGGGTTGCGTATCTCCTGTCACTCGGCGTAAAAAAAATTACGTCAATGAGACGAATATTTCATATTTTTGCGAGGATACTGCTGGCACTTGATGTTATGGTGCTAACCGTAGCTGTTTTTCTGTTTACGCTTGTCATGATCGGTTTTGCGAAAAGCTGGCTGATTGTTATTGCCGGAATCGCGTTGATGTTTGCGGCAGATGCGGTTTATATAACTGTTACCAAGCAGAAGCTGGCCATAATATATTATCTGATTTATATTCCGGCTGCTGCTGCAATGCTTTACATAATTTTTTCTGCTATCGGTATTACGGCATGGAGCAGCGGATGGCTTTTGATTATTTTCTCATTGTTTATTGATATGCTTATCATATATATTTCAATTGCCAGAAACAAGAGGGAGAAAAGGGAGGTGATTGACGCATGGAAAGAAAATTAAATGCAGAGCTTTGGGACAAAATGCATTATCTTTTCCGTGATTTCAATGACCGTATGGTGCACGTTGAGCTGCGGTATGATTTTGAAATAGATATTGAAGCGCTTAAAACGGTTTTAATTTGTTTTTTTGAAAAGGCTCCCGTGCTTCATTCCTCTTTTACCGATAACCGTATTCATCCCTATTGGACTGTAAAGGATTACAAAATAGACGATATTTTAACGGTTAAAGATGTAAGCGAAGAGGATTTGGAGAATGAGATTCATTCATTCCTTGTGCAGTACATACCGCCCGACGCAGACGTTCAGATGAAGACCGCGGTGTTCAATCACAGCGGCAAATCCGTTCTCTGCGTGGTCGAAAATCATATGTGTATGGACGGCGGAGATCTTAAATATTTTATGAAAGCGCTTTGTAAAAATTACAGTGATTTTGTTGAACAAGGTGTCAGCCCCATTGAACTTCGTACCGGTACACGCTCGTATGAGTCTGTTTATGAAGATTTTTCATCCGGTGAAAAGCGCATGGCTAAAAACCTTTACAAAAATATAAATTCTAAGGATAATCACGGCTTTCCGTTCACTCCCAACAGCATAAAGGATAAATCCTTTATAGCCAGACGGAAGATACCTGCGTCAAAGTTTAACCGAATTCATGATATCGGAAAGAAACACGGCGCCACTATCAACGATATGCTGCTTTGCGCGTATTTTTATTCACTTTATGAACTGGCGGGCTTCGACAGCAGTGAGAGCGTTTCCATCTCCTGCGCCGTTGATTTGCGGAGACATATTAAGGATACAAGCGATCAGGGAGTAACCAATCACACTGCATGGATGCAGTGCAGAGTGCCCGAACGCGGTAAGGATATTTTTGAAACGCTTAATTATGTGGTACACTCCTCAAATCAGTTCAAAGAAGATCGGTTTATCGGATTACATGGCTTGCCTCTGCTTTCCTTGGGATATAAGATCTTACCCCTTGCCGCATCTGAAGAGGTTATAAAGATCGGGTACTCAAATCCCCTTCTGGCAATGAGTAATATAGGTATACTTGAGGTGGACAAGCTGGCGCTTGCGGGTAATGAACCTTACGACGGATTTATGAGCGGTGCGGTAAAGTATAAGCCGTATGCTCTGCTGTCCGTCACCTCTGTGAGAAAGGAACTGACGCTTTCCATGTGCGTCAGGGGCAATGACGAGGACAAACGGATTGTGGAAACATTTTTTGACCTGATTGAAAAAAATATAGATTTGCTGATAAAATAATGATATTTTATTTTATAAAAGATTGCAGTACAATAGTATAGAACAATAATTTATTAAATCCGACTTTTTAAGCCGGATTTATTCTTTAATTAAAAGCCGCTTCTTGCATATTGATAAAACGATAAAACTATGTTATATTGAGCTTATAGATAAAGGAGTAGTTTATGCCTTATTTATTTGCACATTTCAGGGAGAAGCTGACTCCCGACGGCGAGCAGGTCCATTTCGCGCTGAGCAGGGACGGATATCAATGGGAAAGTGTAAATGCAGGCAAACCCGTTATCACTTGCCAAAAGGGTGAAAAGGGCTGCCGTGATATTGAGATCGTCAGGCTGTTCGGCGGCGGTTTCATCATACTGGCTACCGATCTCTGCATTGTCAGACGTATGGATGAAAATCATCATATTGACTGGAAAAAGGCAGGCAGTACCGGAAGCAGATGCATTTCCATGTGGAAAAGCGACGATCTGGTCCATTTTTCTGATCAGCAGTTTATCTCTTTTGAAAAATACAATTTCGGCTGTCTCTGGGCGCCGGAGGTGTTTTTCATTGAGGAGAGCCGGGAATACCTGATTTACTGGAGCGCCACTGTCAGCGACGATGCGTACAGTCATATGGCGATTTACTGCTGCCGCACTAAAGATTTTAAAAGCTTTACCGAGCCGGAGCTTTTTTTCAGCAAGGAGAATGAGGTGCTGGATTCTCATATCGTTAAAATAGGCGACAGGTACCATCTGTTTTATAAAAATTCAGGAGAGCCTCTGATGAATATGCATGCGGTGTCAGACCGGCTTTTCGGGGAATATACCGACGACAAAGCCTTTGAGGACTATATGAATACCCTTTACCGTCCCGGCTCATATGAAGCGCCCACAACTTATGTACTGCCGGACGGGAAATGGTGTCTGATGCTTGATTTCTTCGGCTGTGAAAAGGATAAGATGGGTTATGTTCCTTTTATATCCGACATCCTGGGAAATGCCCGGTTTAAAATGGATAAAGAGGATTTCAGCTTTCCCTACGGTTTTAAACACGGCAGAGTCATCGAAATCAGTGAAAAGGAATACAAGCATATTTATAATCATTATAATAAACAGGGGGAATGAAAATGAAAAAGATAATTAGAGTTTTAGCGGCGGTGCTGTGCATGGTGATGGTATCCGTATGCTTTTTCGGCTGCAGCAGGGAAGTGGAATCAACGCCTGTTGAACCTGAAAATTTCAGGATTACCGCCTACATAGTGGCAGACAGGATTGACGATACCTTTGACCCGTCGAATTTGGACCGTGTTACAGACATCATTTTAATCGGAAACGCGGATTATGACGAGCAGGGTAATGTTGTGCTTTCTGACACCTTTGAGAATGAGCTGGGTGTCCTTCGTCAGTATATTACCGACCAAAATCTGTATCTGAATATTCTGGGTCCTGCCACTCAAAGTGAGTCTGACGATTGGAACGAGCAGATGTATGACCTGGCTGACAGGAATACGGCGGCGTTTGAGAGCGGAAATCTGGAGGGCGCAATCAAAGAAGTGCTTGACGCCTACGATTTTGACGGCGTGTTCTTTGATTATGAATTTCCTTTGCGAGACAAGGACTGGGACGCGTTTGATAAATTTATTATCAGCCTTAATGAAGTTCTCGGTGATGAGTATAAAATCGGTATGTCCATGGTGGGCTGGAATCTTAAGCAGTCTGAGGAAGCCATGGAAGTTACCGACCTGTTTGAGGTTATGAGCTATGACCTTTGGGATGATGAAGGATATCATGCCACAACGGATATTGCGAAAAATGATATAGAACTTTTTGTGGAAGCCGGATACGATAAAGCAAAGCTTGATCTGGGCGTTCCGTTTTATGCCCGGCCGACTACGGAGGAGGCATACTGGTACGACTACAAGGACTATTATGACAACCTCACCGAAGACGGCCTTTATGAGGATAAGGAACTTGGTCTGACCTTCTCATTTAATACGTACGATGTGATAAAGGAAAAGACGCAGTACGCGCTTGAAAACGGTGTGGGCGGAATGATGGTTTGGCATTATTCCTGCGATGTGCCGGCGGACAATGAAAACTCCCTGTTTGGCGCCATGGACAGTGCCAAGCAGGAAGCGATAGCAAATAAAGGTTAATCCCGGATGATTAAGGAGTGAATGCTTATGATGAAAAAATGTAAAATTACCGTGTTAAAGACCACGCTACAGGAGGATTTGGCAAAGGAGTACGGT
>JAGHJI010000074.1 GCA_017886765.1 Eubacterium sp. | reverse complement strand
GGGAGGCGCAGGCTTATTCCCCTTTGGAAACCCCTTTTGTTTTGTGCCGCGCGCACAACGCGCACAGCGGCGCAGGCGTCGTTAATTTAAAACCTGATAAAGGAATGGATTTTTTCGTTAGGCAAGGCTTTGGCAAAATTTCGTCGACGGGAGCATACGCGCTGTATGTGACCGAGCGGAATTTTGTCAGTAACGCAGCCTAACGGAAAAAGACATAATTTATCAACTACGCATTGATTTTTATCTTACATAGTGATAAAATGAAGTATCATAAAAATAAGGGACGTTTAATATGAAAATAGGATTTATCGGATGCGGGAACATGGCAACCGCTATTATTAAAGGAATATGCGAAAACAAAAAGAACGGTGAAAAGGATATACTCGTTTACGACGTATACTCCCCTGCTTGCGAAAACGCGGCAAAAGCTTTCAACGCTGCTGTACTAAATAGCGAGGAGGAAATTGCGAACAACGCAGACATTGTTTTTCTTGCCGTTAAACCTAACGTTATTTCTTCCGTCTTGAACAAAATCAGCAAAAGCGTCAGTGAAAAACAGCCGCTCATTGTTTCCATTGCGGCAGGCAAAACCATAGATTTTTTGTCAAACTGTCTTGAAACAGACGCCAGGATTATCAGAGTCATGCCGAATATCAACGCAAAGGTCGGCGAAGCGATCAGCGCTTACTGCTTTAACGGCAATGTGACTGAAAAAGATAAGGAAAATGTTGAGGCACTGCTTGGCTGTATAGGCAAAGTCATGTGCCTTGATGAAAGCGCTTTCCCTCTTTTCGGCGTGCTTGGTGGCTGCGCTCCCGCTTATACTTATATGTTTATAGATGCGCTTGCCAGAGCCGGTGTAAAAAACGGAATGAAAAAGGACGACGCGTTGAAGATCGTGGCACAAACCGTTTACGGCAGTGCTAAAATGATACTTGAAAGCGATGAGCATCCATGGAAATTGATCGACAGCGTCTGCTCACCGGGCGGAACCACGATCGAGGGTGTTTTGTCACTTCAGGCTGACGGCTTTGAAAAAGCTGTACACAACGCGGTTGACAAATCACTGGATAAAGACAGAAAGTTATAATTTTTTATCATATATATCATATATAATGAAAGACTAAAAAGGCAGCGGTTTCCGTTGCCTTTTTATTGTTGTCAAACTTATACCTTTGTGATAGAATGAAAAAATGAGGGGGAATGATTATGAAAGTATTAAAAAGAATCACGAAATCCATAAGCTCACGCGTTGGAGCGTATATTTTCTTCGCGCTGTCTGCGGCTGCCATTACATTTTTCTACAGCAGCGACTGGGCTTACGGCTGGATTACGGAGTTATATCCGCTGGGAAGCGGTTTTATTACACTTCTTTTCACTTTAGCCGGCATGTGTGCGGCAATATCGTTTATTATGCTGCTTATCCATGTGTTTACAGGAAAGAAAGCGAACGAAAAATTTCTTAAATGTTTTAGGGTAATATATATTCCTTTCGCAATACTGAGCATTATTCTTTTCATATACACATTCATCCTGCTATTCGGGATTGACAAAGGCTTCACTGCCGGCGGATTTTCCCAGGGCTTTGAAAGTCTGATTCCCAATATCGCTTATCTCGGTGTTGCTCTGGCTGCCGCCCTTGCCATTGCGGTTGTACATACTCCGAAAAGAGCGGTAAAAACGCTGATTGCATGTGTACTTATTGCCGCGCTGATTATCTGTCCCGCTGTATTTTCAAATACCGGTATGAATTCTTCAGACTCACAACCCACGCAATTAACTTTTGATTCGGAGGATATTATGAACGGAGCAAAAATCGTTTATGAAAGTCTAAAGAATGGTGAAAAAGCAGACGCGGAAAATCTGCTTGCGGATAATGACAAATGCTGGACGGCACAGGATCCGAACCGCGCGCCGGCTGAGGGTTATCCGGACGTAAACAACAGCTATGTTGAAATTCAGCTTGAAGGACAGAAAACATTTAATACCGCTCTGATAGAAGAAGTGGGCAACGAGGCTCAGTATTTCAGACTTCAGGCGGAAATCAACGGAGAATGGGTTACGGTCTATCAGAGCGAGAAGATTCAGTCACAGCGGCTTTGCAGCTTTGATGCCGTAACCAGCGACCGCATACGCCTGTCCATTGATAAATTCAGGGACAGTTCAACGCCGGTCAAAATTAAATCAATAAAGCTTTTTAATGAACAGAAGCGTGAGGCGGGTAATTTTGAGGTGACCGCCTATCAAAGACTGGACGGAGACGTTCCGACCGAAATCCTCGCCAAAGGCGAAGAATATGTAAAAACCTATGCCCGCTTTTATGATGTTTACAGCACGATCATCGTTTTCGGCGCAGTAAGCTGGGACGAAAACGGTAATATGAGTTTCGGAGACGGCGGCAAGGAAAACTTTGCGCGCCAGGTCAGCGCCCTTAAAGAAATCATTTCACACCGCTCAAATCAGGATCATGAGGTAAAACTGATTGTTACAGCCCTGGCTGACGGCACATGGCAGGACGGTCACAGCGGTGTAAATGCATATATGGCGCAGCATTGGGAGTCCATTGCCGATAAAATCGCCGACTTTGTAGAAAAATATGAATTTGACGGCGTTGACATCGACTGGGAATATCCGCAAACGCCGGACGACTGGAAAAATTTTGACAATTTCATCGCAAGACTTGATGATAAAATGCAGGAATATAATCCTGATGCAATATTAACTGCCGCCCTTTCAGCGGGAAGCCTTGGGCTCAGCCGGGATACGCTTGACCGTCTTGACCAGATTCAGTTTATGGCTTACGACGGAAATGACGAGGACGGATACCAGAGCTCGCTCCAACAGGCCCAGGAAGGTATAGCGGAATTCAAGAAAAACGGCGCCGACATAAGTAAAATAAATATAGGCATAGCGGCGTATGGCAGACCTGTCAACAGCACGCCGTACTGGGCAAACTGGCGTGATCTGGAGGAAGCAAATTACTGGAACAGCAAGTATTACACCGTTCATGATACAAATCAGGTATATGAGGGAACATTCTGCTCCCCTGCCCTTGCCGGTGACAAAACAGCCTACGCCCTGCTTTCTGGCTGCGGCGGTGTTATGGTATTCAGAGTGGGATGTGACAAAACAATGGATGACCCGAACAGCGTTGCCTGCGGAATAGAAAACACCCTTAACAGATACTTCACTGAATGGTAATACTAAGTCAAAACGGACGGTTTATAACCGTCCGTTTTTATATCAGTAGATTTATGATTTAATTTATTCTTCCCACAATCCTTCTGACGATTTTCCGCACATACCGTTCGTCCCTATTACACGAGGCCATCTGTTCGTTTCAATAATCGTTGTTGCGTTAATGTTTCCCAGATGAGCGTAAAAATGTCTGAATTGTGAGATAATCAATGTCAGTCTGTTGTTTTTACAGCCCGTTGGAATGTCATACAACATATCATCATCCAGTGAATCCAAATAATTCATAATTTTTTTCCTAATATCGGAGAGATACTGAGATAACTCTTTCCTTGACAAAATCTTATCACTTGGAATATCCAATGAATTAAGATAAGGAACATGAAAATCTGGCTCGCTATATATTGTCGGATTAATATACCCCTGGTCACAGGAATGAAGCATATGATACACATGCTTCCAGATAGGCATACCGCATAATATGTAATTTAAATTGCAAGTTTGCAGCATGATATCAGCGTTTTTAAACATAACGTCCGTATTCAATTTAATTGCGTTTACTAAATCTTTTTTCATATCGTCAATTTTTATCAAATAGAAAAACTAAATGTACTTCTTTATTTCCTCTACCATATCCGTTTTTTCCCAGGATACATTCAGGTCTTCCCTTCCCATATGACCATAGGCGGCCAGCTTTTTATAGATAGGCTTTCTCAGGTCAAGTCTTTTGATAATCGCGGAGGGTCTCAGATCGAACACTTTATTAACTATATCACTGATTTTTTCGTCAGAAACCGTACCGGTACCGAAAGTATCCACCATTACCGAAACAGGCTTCGCGACGCCGATGGCGTATGCAAGCTCGATCTCACATTTTTTCGCCAATCCTGCGGCAACAATATTTTTCGCTACCCAGCGTGCAGCGTATGCGGCGCTGCGGTCAACCTTTGTCGGGTCTTTGCCGCTGAAAGCGCCGCCGCCGTGGCGCGCGTATCCGCCGTATGTATCCACAATGATCTTACGTCCGGTCAGACCGGAATCACCGTTTGGACCGCCGATGACAAATCTGCCTGTAGGATTGACAAAATACTTGGTGTCCTCGTCAAGCAGTTGAGCCGGTATCGTGGTTTTAATGACTTTATCTATAATATCTCTCCTGAGCTGAGAAAGCTCAATATCAGCGCTGTGCTGACTTGAAACAACAACAGCGGTCACTCTTACGGGTTTGCCGTCATCATACTCAACAGTAACCTGAGTTTTTCCGTCGGCATACAGGTACGGCAATGTGCCGTTTTCCCTGACCTCTGTCAACTTAACCGCAAGCTTGTGTGCAAGGCTTATCGGCATGGGCATCAGCTCGTCCGTTTCGTCGCAGGCGTAACCGAACATCATTCCCTGATCTCCTGCTCCGTTAAGATTGTATTCATCTTCCTCATTATTTTTCAACTCGTAAGATTTATCAACGCCCATAGCAATATCTGTCGACTGCTTGTCAAGGGCGGTCAGAACAGCACAGGTATTGCCGTTAAAGCCCTTTCTGTCATCGTCGTATCCGATTTCACAAATCGTTTTGCGTACCAGCGCAGGGATGTCCACAGTCGCCTTTGTAGTGATTTCACCCATAACAAGAACCTGACCGGTCGTACAGGTCGTTTCACAGGCCACACGGCTCATGGGGTCCTGTTTAAGCATTTCATCCAATATTGCGTCCGATATCTGATCACATATCTTATCCGGATGACCCTTGGTAACGGATTCGCTGGTAAATAAATATTTTGACATAAAATTCCCTCTCCTTTTCAGAAAAAATAAAGCACATACCCAAGTATGTGCTACTTCTAACCTCATCACTCGGTATACGCAGGTATTAGCACCTTACAAAAAGCAGGTTGCTGTGGCGTCGCTGGGCCTGTCCCTCAGCCACTCTTGATAAGCGATATTCAGTTCTTAATAATAATACAACAAAGCCAACAGGTTGTCAACAGTAATTTTTATATTAATTTCTATTAGATCTGCTAGATCTGCCTTAATAAAAAATATTATTATTTCCAACTTTATTTTGTCAATAGTGTTGCAATTTGTTTATAATTAGTTTATAATTTGTATGTATGCATTGTACAACACAGTACATATTAAGGAGGAAAAATTAATGTCAAAGAAAACCGTATTTATTACCGGCGGTACCGGTAATATGGGCTGGGCTGCGGTTCAGGAAATGCTCAAGCACCCGAGCGACATCAATATCAAGATGCTTGCAAGAAAAAGCCCGAAAAATGAGGAAAAATTAAAGCCTCTTATGGCTAAGCCAAATGTAAAAATCGTTTGGGGCGACCTTGGCGATTACGACTCCATACTTGAGGGCGTAACCGGTTCGGATTATGTTCTTCATGTCGGCGGTATGGTATCCCCCACTGCTGACTGGAAACCGTATAAGACACAGAAGACCAATATCGGCGCCGCTGAAAATATCTGCAAGGCTGTACTTTCCCAGCCTGATCCGGATGCGATAAAGGTTTGTTACATAGGTACCGTTGCCGAGACCGGCGGACGTAACTATCCCATCCACTGGGGCCGCTGCGGCGATCCGATTAAAATTTCCATTTATGACCACTACGCGATCTCAAAGACAGTTGCCGAGCGCACCTTTGTTGAAAGCGGAATCAAGAACTGGGTCGTAATGCGTCAGTCAGGTATTCTTTATCCCAATATTTTAAAGAATATGGACCCGATCATGTTCCACGTACCGATCAACGGCGTGCTGGAATGGTGTACGGTTGAAGACTCCGGACGCCTTATGTGCAATCTTGTTCTGGAAGATAAGAAGGGCAATCTCGGCTCTGATTTCTGGAATCATTTCTTTAATATCGGCTCCGGTAAGGAATACAGAATTTCCAACTATGAATTTGAGTGCCTGCTCCTGGGTACACTTGGTCTCGCCGGACCTGAAAAGCTCTTTGAGCCAAACTGGTTCATTACTAAGAATTTCCACGGTCAATTCTATGCGGACGGCGACAAGCTTGAGGAATTCCTCCACTTCCGTGAAAATCTTCCTATCCAGGATTATTTTGACAGACTTGCTACCCAGGTTGAATTTTACTTCAAGATTCCGAGATATCTGCCAAAGAATCTCGTAGCCGCGTGCGCTAAACCATTTATGAAGAAAATTGCCGAAACACCCGATTTCGGTACTCTGGACTGGGTTAAGACCAACAACGAAGTTCGTCTGAGCGCTTACTACGGCTCAAAAGCTGAATGGGAAAAGATACCGAAGAAATGGGAAGATTTCGAGCTGATTAAATTTGACAAGGATAACAGCGCTGCCGAGCAGTTCAAGCTTGATCACGGTTATGACGAGTCAAAGCCTGAATCAGAACTTGACATTGAGGATATGAAAACTGCGGCAAAATTCCGCGGCGGCGAATGCCTGAGCAAGACTATGAAGAAGGGCGACATGGCTACAAAGCTTAAGTGGAAATGCGGTCTCTGCGGCGCAGAGTTTGAGGCTTCTCCTGCTCTTATTCTTCTCGGCGGTCACTGGTGCCCCGAATGCTACATCCCGCAGAAAGCTTGGAACTATGACGAGATTGCAAAAACAAATCCGTTCTTCGCGCAGGTTTGGTACCCGAGCCACAGCAAGGATGAGCATAATGTTTATAAATTTGACGATCTCTTCCATATCAACGGTGTAAAATGGGACGATATCAAAAGATAAAATAGTGTAAAATTATTACGGACTGTCTTTAACAAACACGTAAGACAGTCCGTATTTTAATTTCGTTTAAAATATTTACTCATTTTCAAGAATACCCGTTTCAATAAAATGCACAGCTGCGTTTTCCCAGTATTCTCTATAGATACGTTTGTTATTGCCGTCAAGATTAAGCTGATACATACGGAAAGTTACCGTAATATTTTTGGGTTTCCACAGTTCTTCATATGAATACATATACTTCATCCCCAACCGCTTCATTACGTCTCCGCTGCGTGGATTTTTAACATCATGCGTAGCGGTAATAAAAGGCAAACCGTCTTCTTTTACCTGTTCTATGACAGCGCTGCAGGCTTCAGTCGTAATACCGTTATGCCAGAATTTCCTGAGCAATCCATATCCTAAATCATAGCTGTCGTCTGTTTTAATGCTCACATACCCAATAGGCAAATTATCGTCTTTCAAACAGACGGCATATTTATATCCATATGGTTTCCTGAATTCTTCCGCATATTGAATCCGGTAAAATTTTTCAGCATCTTTCAGTGATTTTATAGGGAACCAGGGCAAAAAAGTATTAACCTCTTCATCACTGAAAATATGAAAAATATCATTTAGGTCATGCTCATCAAATTTTCTTAATATTAATCTATCCGTTTGAATCTCCGGTGTATTTTTTAAATTCATAGTTTAACTTCTCCATATTAAAGGAATAAAAAAACAGTAAAGCGCTGTCTGAATTAATACAGACAGCGCTTTTTAATTATATTAATACCTTGATTTACAGGTGTAATTTACCTTACCGTTTACAGTTCTTTTAAGCGTAAAGTTATTACCGCTACGTGTAACCTTAAGAGAAACTTTTGAAGGCTTTACATTTTCTGTTGTATAAAAACTACAGGTAATTTTTCCATTTTTAACAGTCATTACGATTTTGATTGGATAATTTGTTGTATTTTTCCATCTGAAATCCTGTGATGTACCGTAAATAGCCGCGTCCCTGCCAAGAGGAACATATGTCACCCTCTGACTATGCTGATGCCTTTCAACAATGCCTACGTTCGCATTCAAGGCACAGTTGAAAACGGTTGAGGAAACCTGACAGATGCCACCGCCGATTCCGTTCTCAACACCGCCGCCGGAAAAAACAGGCGCTGCTTTATAACCTTTAGATATCGTTCGCGGACCGACAACCTTATTGAAAGAAAATGTCTGTCCAGGCTGAACGATAGTTCCGGTAATCGCCTTCGATGCTAATTTCAGATTGTTGGTTCTGTTGGCATTGTTTACATAGTTAGACGAATACGTTGCGTAAAGGTAAGAATAGCTTGAATTCGTACTTTTCGGAACACTGCAGATTCCTTTATGGGCAACACCATTATAATTAATATAAGCCCTTACCTTAACATAATAATTAGAGGTTTTGCTGACATTTTTAATTGTATATGACGATCTGGAGGCGCCATACAAAGTAATGCACTTATAATTCTTTTTGAAATTTTTATCGGTACTGTAAAAAATCTGATAACCTGTTGATTTTGTGGTATTCCACCTAACGGTGATGGAAGTGCCGCTTTTGCTGACAGAAGTTGTCGTGATTCTTACCGGAGTCGTTGCAATAGCCGCATCTGTGCTGTAAGCACCATAGTAATTGGTTTTTCCGTCACTCAGTTGAACATAAGCCCTGATCTTAAAATGATAAGCGGTTGATGCCGACAGACCCGTTATTGTGCAGCTTGTCGCATTTCCCGACGGACGTTTTACCTGTACATATTCTCCCTTACTTGCATCATATTTCAGAACCTGATAGCCCGAAACATTGCTCAATTTATTCCATTTCAGCGTTACTGAATTATCTGTTGAGCTTGTTGCTTTAAAGCCGGTAACCTGACCCGGACGTATAACAAATGTTTTTGTTACAGTTCCACTGTAATTGCCTGTGTAAGTAACCTTTACATTATATGCGCCAGGCTGTGTTCTGCCGCTTGCGTAGGTTACTGTATAATCCTTGCCCTTAACCAATACATTGCCGCATACGTCAGTAATTTTGATTGTAGGGTTTTTCTGGTTACCGTCGTAGGTATATGAAGTTTTGGAAAGCACTGCAGTACATCTTGAAGGTATTTGCTTTATTACCTTAAAGCTGAGCGTTTGAGTACCGCTGTAATTACCCATATATTTGATTGTCACTTTATAAGTACCGGCATTCGTTCTGCCTGAGGCATAAGTGGCTGTATAGTCCCTGCCCTTGACCAGAACATTATTGCAAACATCCTTAATGGTGACGGTCGGATTCTTTTGATTTCCGTCATAAGTATAGGAAGTCTTGGAAAGCTTTGCTGTGCATCTCTCAGGAATCTGCTGAATGACTTTAAAACTAAGCGTATCCGTACCGCTGTAATTACCCATATATGTTATTTTTACATTGTAAGTGCCTGTTTCCGTTCTTCCATCATCATAACTTAGTGTATAATCTCTGCCTTTAACCAGAACATTTTTACAAACGTCTTTAATAGTTACAGTAGGATTTTTCTGATTACCGTCATAGGTGTATGAGGTTTTTGAAAGTGCTGCGGTACATCTTTCGGGAATCTGCGGAATAATTACAAAGCTCAGTGTATCCGTTCCGGCATAATATCCCATATATGTAATTTTTACATTATATGTACCCACTTCCGTTCTTCCGGAATCATAGGTTAATGTATAATCAACACCCTTTGTCAGGACGGTTCCCTGCGAATCCGTTATCTTAACAGTGGGATTCTTTTCATTACCGTCATAGGTATATGAAATCTTGGAAAGTACCGGCGTACGCTCTTCATTTATCGGGTCAATGATTCTGAAGCTGAGTGTGTCACTGCCACTGTAATTGCCGGTATATGTGATTTTTATATTATATAATCCGGCTTCCGTTCTTCCCTCGTCATATTCTAAGATATAGTCAGTACCTTCCTTAAGCAAATTGTCACACACATCCGTTATGGAAATACCGGGTGTTTTCTGTTCACCATCATAAACAAATCTGGCGTCAGAGATTACCGGGGTACATCTCTCAGGAATCTGCGGGATGATTACAAAACTGAGTGTATCGCTGCCACTGTAGCTGCCTATATAATTAACTCTGACATAATATGTGCCAATTTCGGTTCTGCCCGGATCATATTCAACGGTATAGTCCCTGTTTTTCACAAGAGTATTACCTAATGTGTCTTTAACAGTAACTACAGGATTTTTTTCATTTCCGTCGTAAGTATAGGATGTTTTTGACAGTACGGCATTAAGCTCTGCAGATTCTGATACAGAATCGCTCGGCAAACCGGCGCTGTCAGATTCATCAGCATAAACGCTGACAGCTAAAACAGAGCAGACTGTCATAACCAAAACCGCAAAAAGAACGGATAATTTTTTAGCCATATTTTTCACTCCCAAAATTATTTTTGTCCGTAATAAGCATTTTCACCGTGTTTCCTGTTATAATGCTTATCAAGCAGGTACTGCTCAATACCTATATTTGAATGATTATCAAACTGCGCAATTCTCTGTGTTCGGCTAGCCATTTTTGCAACCTCTTCCAGAATAAGCGCATTTTCAACCGCTTTAAACGGATCTTTGCCCCAGGTAAACGGACCGTGTCTGTGAATCAAAACAGCAGGGCATTCGTCAGCTTTTATTTTTCTGCGTTCAAATTCTTCAACAATGACCTTACCCGTATTCAGCTCATACTCGCCGTTTACCTCCTCCTCGGTAAGTCCCCTGGCACAAGGAACGGCACAATTCGCAAAATCAGCGTGCGTAGTACCGTATGCCGGTATATCGCCCCCCGCCTGCGCCCAGGCACATGCCCAGGAAGAATGAGTATGTACAATACCGCCTATATTTTCAAAGTTCCTGTAAAGTTCCAGATGTGTCGGCGTGTCCGAAGACGGATTCAAATCCCCTTCTATTTTATTGCCGTTCAGATCCATAACAACCATATCCGCGGCTTTCATAGTATCATATGGCACACCGGAGGGTTTTATGACAACTAAATTTTCTGTCCTGTCAATGGCAGAAACATTACCCCAAGTAAGTACAACCAGCCCGTATTTTACAAGCTGTAAATTCGCTTCAAAAACTTTTTCTTTTAAATCCTCAAGCATTGCAGTTCTCCCTATACGCCGAGCTTATAGGCAACGTCGTTGTAAAACAATTCTTTTTTAAAGGAATTGATTTCAGTATCTTTGTTGATATGAATAAACTCTATACCCATAATTTCAGCGAAATCTCTCATATGTTCGGCTGTGAGCGAATAGGAAAGCACGGAATGATGTGCCCCGCCGGCATAGATCCAGGCTTCTGCGGAAGTCTGTAAGCAAGGAAGGGGCTTCCAAAGCACACCTGCAACCGGAAGATTGGGCATTTCATTTACCTGCTCCTTACATTCCACATCATTTACGATCATTCTCAGTCTGTCGCCCATATCAACGAGTGTAACCACAATCGCGTTACCGGTCTGCGCTTTAAATACCAGTCTTGCAGGGTCTTCCCTGTCGCCGATACCCAGCGGATGGACCTGAATTTTTGGTCTGTCCTTCGCTACAGTGGGACAAACCTCCAGCATGTGAGAACCGAGAAGCATTTCATTACCCGGCTCAAAATGGTAAGTATAATCCTCCATAAAGGCGGTGCCGCCGTCGGTCATGCCATCCGCCATAAGTTTCATTATGCGTGTCATGGCAGCGACTTTCCAGTCACCCTCGGCGCCGAAGCCATAGCCCTGACGCATAAGGTCCTGCGCCGCAAGCCCCGGCAATTGCTTTAACTGCTGTAAATCTTCGAAATTTGTATGAAACGCGCCGAAGCCGTTTTCAACCAGGAATTTTTTGATTGCAACCTCTTCTCTCGCCTGATAGCGTACGGATTCGATATTATCGGTGTCCATATCGTAATACTTTTCATATTCAGCCATCTGGGCGTCAATCTCATCTTCGGTTACCGCATCAACAAGTCTGATAATATCTCCCACGCCGTAATGGTCTACCTGCCAGCCCAGCTTGATCTGCGCCTCAATTTTATCACCGTCGGTAACGGCAACATTACGCATATTGTCTGAAATCCTGAGGACTCTGAGCTTTCTTGACTCAGCGGCACCAACAGCTGCTCGCATCCAAACGGCAATCTTGTTCTGGAAATCCTCGTCTTTCCAGTAACCGGCGGCAACCTTGACCTTTTTTCTCATACGTGCGTGAATGTATCCGTGTTCCCTGTCTCCGTGGGCAGACTGATTCAGATTCATGAAATCCATATCAATATCCTTCCAGGGAATATCTCTGTTGTACTGGGTATTCACATGAAGATACGGTTTTGAAAGCTCGTTCAGCCCCGTAATCCACATCTTAGAAGGTGAAAAGGTATGCATCCAGGTGATAACACCGGCGCAGGCAGGATCCGTATTCGCCTTACGCATGATATCCAAAATCTCCGCAGAAGTCTTTACGCAGGGTTTTGCCACGACCTTACACGGCAGTTTTTGCGTCCACTCTTCACACATATCCTTGGCGTGAGCGTTAATATCGGCAAAAATCTCTTCGCCGTACAAATGCTGCGTGCCGACTATAAACCAAAATTCGTAATCCTTAATTGCCATAACCATCACCATTTTCCTTCTGTTCGGTATAACCTGTCGTACCGAATCTGTTATATATTTTCAACCGCTGACTTCTCAACAGCCAGCGCTTTTTTGTATAACTTCATATAATCTGAAAATCCCTGCACATCACGCTCTTCAGGAGCGATTACAAAACTTTTATATTGTGAGAACACTTTATTGTCAAGATAATCCTCTAAAGTCTCCGAAGTGTTGTCCGCGGCGTATTTGGCAAGGATCGCAATACCCCAGGCGCCGCCCTCTCCGGCAGTTTCCATTACAGCCACAGGTGTATTCATCGCGCCGGCCATAAGTTTCTGACCGACGATTTCGGTTTTAAAAAGTCCTCCGTGCCCTGTCAGCTTACTGATTTTTACATTCTCGCTGTCAAGAATTTCCATTCCCATTTTAAGCGCAGCCATTGTTGAATATACCTGGCAACGCATAAAATTCGCAAGATTGAACACAGCGTTTTCCGTCCTGGTCAGAAGCGGTCTGCCGCTGTTGAGCTTCGTCACCGGCTCGCCGGAAAAATAATTGAAAGATACCGTTCCGCCGCAGTCACTGTCACCATCCAGGGCGCAGTTATAAAGCATATCATATATCTGCGGCTTGGTAAGCTGTGAGCCGGAAAGTTTTGAAAATTCAATAAAAAGACTCACCCAGTAATCCAGGTCCGTACAGCAGTTGTTACAGTGCACCATTGCCACAGGCTTGCCCGTGGGTGTAGTAACCATATCGATTTCCTCATAAACATTTGAAAGCTTCTTTTCCAGCACTACCATGGAGAAAATCGAAGTACCGGCTGAAACATTACCTGTATTCACCCTGACGCTGTTGGTGGCAGTCATGCCTGTGCCTGCGTCACCCTCCGGCGGACAGAGCAGCGCACCGGCTTCCAGCGTGCCTGTGGGGTCAATAAGCAGTGCTCCCTGAGGTGTCAGCGTTCCTGCGCTCTCTCCGGCAACAAGCACCTTAGGGAGAATATCCCGGATATTCCAGTCAAAACCGGAGACCTCCGGCTGATTGGAAAACTTTTCCAGCATACCGGCATCATAATCCTTAACGTCACTGTCAATGGGAAACATACCGGAAGCTTCCCCGATTCCAAGCACCTTATTACCGGTCAGCTGCCAGTGCACATAGCCAGCAAGGGTGGTTAAAAAAGAAATATCCTTAACGTGTTCTTCATGATTCAGTATCGCCTGATAAAGATGCGCGATACTCCAGCGCTGCGGAATGTTAAAACCGAAAAGCTCAGTAAGCTTTTCAGCCGCTTCTGAGGTCATCGTATTTCTCCATGTACGGAATTCCGCCAGTTGTTTACCGCCGCTGTCAAAGGCCAGATATCCGTGCATCATGGCGGAAAATCCGATGGATGAAAGGCGGGTGATTTTTACTCCGAATTTTGAATAAACATTCTCATTCAGCTTTGAATAAGCGTCCTGCAGACCGGACCATACATCGTCAAGGCTATAGGTCCATATACCGTTTTCAAGTTTATTTTCCCAGTCGTGACTGCCGGTTGCAATAGGATTGAAATTTTCGTCAATTAAGACGGCTTTTATTCTGGTGGAGCCGAATTCTATACCCAGCGACGCATTACCGCTGACAGAAAAATCTGACATAAAATAACCTCATAATATATATTTATCTATTAAATATTTTAACTTATCATACGTCTTTTTTCAATAGTCAATATATTACAAATAATTTACATATTATAATAATTAAAATATGTTTATTGCATAAGAAAAAGGACCTGCAAAACAGGTCCTTAATTGGAGGCACCACCCAGATTTGAACTGGGGCGTAAAGCTTTTGCAGAGCTCTGCCTTACCACTTGGCTATGGTGCCGTATAACAAAAGGCTTCAGATGAAGCCTTTATAGTTTTGGAGCGGATGACGAGGCTCGAACTCGCTACCTCAACCTTGGCAAGGTTGCGCTCTACCGGGTGAGCTACATCCGCAAATATGGTGCTTCCGGACGGAATCGAACCATCGACACGAGGATTTTCAGTCCTCTGCTCTACCGACTGAGCTACAGAAGCACAAAAGGCGACCCGGAACGGGCTCGAACCGTCGACCTCCAGCGTGACAGGCTGGCGTTCTAACCAGCTGAACTACCGGGCCATTTGTGGTGGGAACAACAGGGCTCGAACCTGTGACCCTCTGCTTGTAAGGCAGATGCTCTCCCAGCTGAGCTATGCTCCCACGTACCATACCGCGTCTTGCGACGTGTTATATAATACAATAACTCCAATAAAAAGTCAATACCTTTTTTTAACTTTTTGACACAAAATCAAAGCAGTTTTTTTATGTCGTCAGGAGTAAAGGTATAGACCTTATCACAGAAATGGCACTCAACCGTTGTGTCCTCATCAGACTGAGCCATTTTCTCAAGAGATTCCTTTCCCGTTGAAATAAGCGCAGCCTCTACCCTTTCCCTTGAGCAGCTGCACCTGTATTCAATATCATTTTCATCCAATTTATCCACAGAAATGTTTTTCAGCGCTCTCTTGGCTATATCGTCAGCCGTCATGCCACTGCTCAGCATCTGCGTAACAGGCTCAATGTCCTTAATGGAATATTCTATTTTATCTATAATTTCTTCTGGACATCCCGGTAAAAGCTGAATCAAAAAACCGCCGGCGGCCGCAACAGTTAGATCTGGATTTACCAGTACACCAAGCGCGCATACTGAGGGCGTTTGCTCTGATACGGCAAAGTAATTTGTAATATCCTCGGCAATTTCACCGCTGACGATCTCAGTTTGACCTACATACGGCTCGCTCATACCGATATCTTTCATAACGTATAGAAATCCGTCCGTGCCGACGGTTCCCTTTACGTCAAGCTTACCCGAATCATTAAGAGGAATCTCCACAACCGGATTCTGTACATATCCGCGTACGTTGCCTGAGCTGTCAGAAACAGCGATAAGCGAGCCTGCAGGGCCGCCGCCGTTAAGCCTGAGCGTTACGGAATCCTCCTTACCCTTGAGCATATCCCCCATTATTGACGCGGCGGTCATAAGTCTGCCCAGCGCCGCTGTATTTACTGCGGAGGTTTTATGGATCTGCTCCGCTTTCGCAACAACGTCCGTGGTGTCAGCGGCAATAACAAATGCGCTGCCGTCCTCCGTAATATATCTGACTATTTTTCCCATATATACTATTTCCTTTTACACACAAAATATATTCTTTCACATTCCGTTTTAGGCGGATTTTTTGAAAGTTCGTCATACACTCCCAGAATTTCAAAATCCGAAAGCGACTGCTTCAGTTCTTCAACTTCATAAGCTTTTTCATAAAACTCTTCGCTGAAGCGGTCATAATTTTTACCGTTAAAGATGAAAAAATCAAGCAGTATTCTTACTTTTCCATCGCCTTCGTACTCATTATCCCAGCAGAGAAAAAAGTTCTCTTCATCAAAGGCAAATGTATGATTGCCCAAAACTTGCTTATGTTTATATAAAGTGTTTACATCAAACACAAAAATACCGTCTTTATTCAGTGCGTCGCGCACGCAGGAAAAGCAGGATTTTACCTGCTTCATATCTTCAAGGTGATTGACGCTGTCAAGGGAACAAAGACAAAAATCAAATTTGTACGGCAGAGAAAAGTTTTTCATATCACCCTTAAAAAATTTTACTCTTCCACGGCACTTGTTCTCGGCAACGGAAAGCATGTCCTCAGAAATATCCATGCCGGTTACATCGTAGCCCTCATCACTGAGAAATTTGCTTATTGTACCGGTGCCGCATGCCAGATCAAGCACTTTGCCTTTTTTCTTTCCGTATTCAGAAAAAAAGTCAGAAATGTACGCACTTCTGACTTTATAATCAGCATTTTCAGTTAAGGAATCATAGAAACGGGCAAAGATATCATAACTGCTCATTCTTTTCCTGCTCTCTTATTCTCTCAAAGATTCTGTCATAGCCGTCGCAGCCATACTGAAGCGAACGGTTTACCCTGCTGATTGTCGCAGTAGACGCGCCGGTGGCATTTACAATATCTGTATATACACATTTTTCTGACAGCATTTTGGCTACAACAAGCCTCTGACTGATCGCCTTAAGCTCTTGAATTGTGCACAGGTCTTCAAAGAAATCATAGCACTCATCCGTATTCTCAAGCGCCAAAACAGCCTTAAATAAAAAATCAAGATTATCATCCTGTAATTTTCTGCTCATACTACCCCTCCGTATTTCTGCTGAAACTAATCATATTGTAACACACTAAACTGTGAAAGTAAAGAAAAATCCCCGAAATCAATCAGGGATTTTTCTATATTTATTTGATTAGTTCATTATAAAAATCGAAGCAATCAAAAGTAGCAAAATAATCCTTAGCCGTTTCAGCTCTTCTGATAAGTTCAAAGGAACCGTCCGGCTTAAGCAGGATTTCAGCGCTTCTGAGTTTACCGTTATAGTTATAGCCCATAGAATGTCCGTGCGCTCCGGCATCGTGGATAAATAGATAGTCGCCCATCTCCATTTCAGGAAGCATTCTGTCAATAGCAAATTTATCACAATTTTCGCAAAGGGAACCGGTTACATCATACTTATGGTCGCAAGGAAGATTCTCCTTACCAAGCACCGTAATATGATGATAAGCACCGTAGATAGCGGGACGCATCAGATTTGCCGCGCAGGCATCCACACCAATATATTCCTTATAGGTATGCTTTTCATTGATTGCCTTTGTGATAAGAGCGCCGTAAGGACCGGTCATATACCTGCCAAGCTCCGTAAAGATCGCCACATTGTCCATACCTGCCGGGGTCAGCGTTTCCTCATAAGCCTTTCTGACACCTTCACCGATAACAAAAATATCATTGGGCTCCTGTTCAGGTCTGTACGGGATACCGATGCCGCCTGACAGATTGATGAAAGTAATGTTGACATCCAGCTTATTTTTCAGTTCAACCGCCAGTTCAAACAGAAGCTTTGCCAGCATCGGGTAATACTCGTTTGTAACCGTATTTGAACAAAGGAAGGAATGAATACCGAATTCTTTTACGCCCTTTTTCTTCATGATATCAAAAGCGCTGAATATCTGCGCCTTTGTCATGCCGTACTTGGCGTCACCGGGATTATCCATAATATCGTTTGTGATCTTAAATACGCCGCCGGGATTGAAACGGCAGCTCATTTTCTCAGGCAGTTTGCCGCATGCTTTTTCCACCGCCTCGATATGGGTAATATCGTCCAGATTGATGATACCGCCCAAATCATTACAGAACTTAAACTCGTCAAGAGGTGTATCGTTTGACGAAAACATAATGTCGTCCCCGACAGCGCCTATCGTTCTGGAGAGCATAAGCTCCGGAGCGGAAGAGCAGTCAAAACCGCAGCCGTACTCCTGAAAAATTTTCATAAGAAACGGATTGGGTGTTGCCTTGACGGCAAAATACTCCTTATATCCCTTATTCCATGAAAAAGCCTTTTTCAGATTTTCAACGTTTTTTCTGATGCCTGCTTCGTCATAAAGGTGAAACGGCGTGGGGTAAACGCTCGCAATTTCCTCCGCCTTTTCCTTTGTAACAAAAGGTATCTTTGCCATAATTTATTGTCCTCCTGCATCACTGATTGCATTTTCTATATAATTTTTAATTCCGTTGATTCCCTGCCCTGTTACAGCTGAGAACGGAACCACCGGAACATCTCCGGCAAAGGCAAGCTCCTGCTTTGAGAGCCTCAGACGTTCCTCATACGCCTTTTTCTTCAGCTTGTCCGCCTTTGTCATGACGATAATAAAAGGAATCTCCATTTCCTTCATAAAAGCGATCATACCCTGATCATCCTTCGTCAGAGGATGCCGCATATCAATAAGCTGCACGACCAGCGCGATATTTCTTGATGATTTAAAGTAACCTTCCATCAGACCGGAAAAGCGGTTAAGTTCCTGCTTGCTGATTTTCGCGTACCCGTAACCCGGCAGATCAACGAATTTTATGCCGTCCACATCATAAAAATTGATGGTGATGGTTTTACCCGGCACGGAGCTCACCCTCGCAAGCTGTTTCCGGTTAAAAAGCTTATTGAGCAAGGAGCTTTTGCCCACGTTTGACCTGCCCGCAAAGGCGATTTCCGGCTGACAGCTTTCAGGCAGCTGGGAAAACAGCCCAAAGGATTTTTCAAACTCTGCTTTGTTATAATTCATTTTCCACCTACTGTGTAATCACGGATGTTCTGGGCTTATTGTTTTTTACAATTATGTTTGTTTTTTTATCCGCTTCATTTACGGTTACGGGCGCTTCCAGAGCAATTGGTATGACTTCCTCAAAGTCTGAAACGGTAATAAAGTTGACCGCCTTTTTGACCTCATCTGAAATTTCTGACAAGTCCTTCGCGTTATCCTGAGGAATGATCACGGTATCGCAGCCGGCTTTGTATGCCGCCATGGATTTCTCCTTGAGACCGCCGATCTCCATTGCTCTGCCCTTAAGGCTTATCTCACCTGTCATGGCTACGTTTGATCTGACAGCGACACCGGTGAGCTCGCTGACAAGAGCGGTTGTTATCGCAAGTCCTGCCGACGGACCGTCCTTGGGAACCGCACCTTCCGGAGCGTGAATATGTATATCCTTGGTCTTATAAAAATCGGTATCAATACCGAATTTCTTTGATTTTGACCTGACGTATGAGACAGCGGTTTTCGCGCTCTCCTTCATAACATCGCCGAGATTTCCGGTAAGTTCAATTTTTCCGCTGCCCTCAAGCGCGGAAATCTCAATGGGCAGGATCGTTCCGCCTACGCTTGTCCAGGCAAGTCCGTTTACTGTGCCGACAAGATTGTTCTCGCTTACTTTCTCCGGCGTATATTTTTTCTTGCCTAAAATATCTTCAATATTGTCCTCCGTGACCTTAAAGGACTTTGAACCGCTTTCAAGGGCGACGGCCGCTTTTCTGCACAGCGCGGCGATGGTTTTTTCCAGCTTTCTTACACCGGCCTCACGTGTATAGCCCTCAATAACAGCGTTTATTGCGGAATCAGTAATTTTAAACTCCCTGCCGTTAAGATTATGCTTTTTCATTTCCTTTTTGATAAGATGCTCTTTCGCAATATGAAATTTTTCAACGGCTGTGTAGGAATTAAGGTCAATAACCTCCATACGGTCATAAAGCGGCGCCGCAATGGCAGAAACGTCATTGGCGGTAGTAATAAACAATACCTTGCTTAAATCGAGCGGAAAATCAATATAATGATCCGTAAAAGTATTGTTCTGTTCAGGGTCAAGCGCCTCCAGCAAAGCGGACGACGGGTCGCCCTTATAATCATTTCCCACTTTGTCTATTTCATCAAGGAGTATTACAGGGTTCATAACGCCGCTTTTGACAATGGCGTCCACAATCCTGCCGGGCATGGAGCCTATGTACGTTTTCCTGTGTCCTCTGATCTCCGCCTCATCATGAATACCGCCGAGAGCAACACGCACATATTTTCTGTTCATTCCCTTTGCAAGGGATTTGACAACGGAGGTTTTACCCACGCCGGGAGGACCGGCTAAACAGAGTATCTGACCGCTGAAATCCGGATTTCTTTTATATACGGCAAGAGAATCCACAATTCTCTCCTTTACCTTTTCCAGTCCATAATGGTCACGATCAAGAATTTTTCTCGCCTTTTCCAAATGAATCGTATCTTTAGTATATTTTCCGAAAGGAATTTCAAGGCACTTATCGAGATAATTGCGGACAACGGTTCCCTCATGGGAGCCGGAAGGCATCTTCATCAGCTTGTCACATTCCTTAAAGAGCTTGTCCTTAATATCATCCGAGCATTTCAGGGCGCTGATCTTTTCCCTGTATTCATCCGCCTCTTCAATAGGATTTTCACTCTCTCCCAGAGAGTCAGAAATCACCTTCATTTCTTCACGGAGATAATATTCACGCTGGTTTTTGTCAATCTCCTCCTGGACCTTCTGCTGAATTTCCGCCTCGATTTCAAGCGTAGCGTTTTCTTTCTTTAAAAGGACAAGAAGCTGCACCAGGCGTTTATAAGGATTGATCTCCTCCAGAACGGCCTGTTTTAACGCATAGTCGATAAAAGTATTGGAGCAGATATAATCTGCCAGCTCACCGCTGTCTTTAATAGAAATAACCTTGGCGATAACATCACTGCTGATCTTTGTCATCATAGCGGCATAGTTTTCAAATTCCTTTTTGACCGCTCTTTGATATGCTTTTTCCTCCGCGGCGTCAGCAGTAAACTCCGGTTCTTCAATGATTTCAACAGCGCCGGACAAAAACGGTTTTGTCTGCGTTATGCTCATAAGCGCGGCGCACTCAATGCCTTCAACAACCACTCTGAGATTTTCACTGTTGGGAATCCTGATCATCTGCTTAATATGGCAGACAACACCGATTTCAAACATTTCGTCTATATTCGGGTCATCAACAGATGCGTCCTTCTGACAGACAAGAAACACTTTCTGATTTACCTGCATGGAGTTTCTCAGCGCTTCAACACTCTTTTTCCTGCCCACGTCAAAGTGGAGCACCATATTCGGAAACACGACCAAGCCCCTGAGGGGAATGATCGGAAGTTCGGCAATTCGTTCGACTGTATTTGAATGATTCATATTAAAACCTACTTATTTTTTCATTATTACATAAATTAATAGTATGATTATATAATATAAATTAAAAAAAGGCAACAATTAAGTTGCCTTTAGTAAAATTTTACGCATTTTTCAAGCTGTTGGCAGTTATATTCTTGGGCTGTCTGTTGGGATTTCTGAGGATGATCGGCTCCTCTCCCTTTCTGACTGCGTCCTCAGTAATGATTATTTTTTCAATCGTATAATCACTGGGGACCTTGAACATCAAGTCAGTCAGGACAGATTCAAATACGCTGCGCAAACCTCTCGCACCGGTTTTACGCTCAAGTGTAATATCTGCGATGGCGAGCAGCGCTTCCTCTTTGAACTCAAGAACGACGTCATCCATCTCAAAAAGCTTGATATACTGCTTAAGAATGGAATTCTTAGGCTCTTTAATCACTCTGATCAGTGCTTCTCTGTCAAGATTTTCAAGAACGGCAATAACCGGAACACGTCCGATCAGTTCGGGAATCAGTCCGTACTTAACCAGATCATGCTGATTCGCGTTTTTTAAGATATTGTCATTATCAGCGTCAGACGCTTTAATATCCGCTCCGAATCCCAGAGATTTTCCGCCCATACGCTTGCTGATTATTTTGTCAATACCGTCAAAGGCGCCGCCGCAGATAAACAGAATATTGCTTGTGTCGATCTGAATAAATTCTTGCTGGGGATGTTTTCTGCCGCCTCCGGGCGGAACATTGGAAACCGTGCCCTCCAGGATTTTAAGCAGAGCCTGCTGAACGCCCTCACCGCTGACATCACGCGTGATGGAACGATTTTCGCTCTTACGTGATATCTTGTCGATCTCGTCAACATAGATGATACCGTGCTGCGCCCTTTCAATATCAAAATCGGCAGCCTGAATCAGACGGAGCAGAATATTTTCCACATCTTCGCCCACATAGCCGGCTTCCGTAAGGGTTGTGGCGTCTGCAATGGCAAAGGGTACGTTGAGGATTTTTGCCAATGTCTGGGCAAGCATCGTCTTTCCCACACCGGTGGGTCCGATAAGCATAATATTACTCTTCTGCAGTTCAACATCGTTGACGCCGACAGAGCTGTATATCCTCTTATAATGGTTATAAACCGCAACGGAAAGCGCCTTTTTCGCATCATCCTGACCGATAACATATTCATCCAGCTTCGCCTTGATCTCCTCAGGCTTAGGCAATGCGGAATCACCGTTCGCCTTTGCGGAAGTATGAGGAATATTCGGGGCTTCTGACTCCATAATCAGATCGTGACACAGCGAAACGCACTCGTCACAGATATATACGCCGGGACCTTCTATTAACTTGTGCACCATCGCTTCGGATTTGCCGCAAAATGAGCATCTTGCAACATTGCCGCGTGAATCGTCACGTGCCATAAATTATACCTCGATTAAATAAAATTGAAATTATCTTTTTTCAATAACCTTATCAATAAGACCGTATTCAAGAGCCTCTTGCGCAGTCATCCAGTTATCCCTGTCCGTATCCTTAGCCAGCTCCTCAACCGTTTTTGAACAGTTTTGGGCAAGGATTCTGTTCAGTCTTTCTTTGGTCTGAACAAGATTCTTTGCAGCAATCTCAATATCGGTCGTCTGACCGGTGAGACCATTGCCGCCGATAAGAGGCTGATGAATCAAAATAGAGCTGTTGGGAAGAGCGATTCTCTTACCCTTCGCGCCACTGGAAAGCAGGAAAGCGCCCATAGAAGCCGCCATACCCACGCAGATGGTGGATACGTCGCATTTGATATACTGCATTGTATCATAAATAGCCAAGCCGTCATTAACAGAGCCGCCGGGACTGTTGATATACAGACTGATATCCTTCTCATTGTCCTGCCCTTCCAGGAAAAGAAGCTGGGCAACCACAAGCGAAGCGGTTGTTGAATTCACTTCGTCTGAAAGAACGATAATTCTGTCACTGAGCAAGCGGGAATAAATATCCATGGACCTTTCGCCTGCGCTTGTCTGCTCGAGAACATAAGGGACTAAAGCCATATTTATCACTATCCTTTATAGATTATTCATTAATTTTATGAAATTATTCTTTTACTGCTGAATCTACGATTAAATCAAGCGCTTTTCTTGTCTTGATATCGGAAGCAAGCTGCTCTTCGGAAACTGCTTTTTTGACCTGGTCAGCGTCCATCTGATACTGCTCAGCCAGCTTCTGTACCTCAGCGTCGATTTCTTCATCGGAGGCCTCAATATTTTCCGCTTTCACAACAGCCTCAAGAGCGATGGCGGTCTTGACCTGATTTTCAGCGCCTGTTCTGAAAGACGTCTTGAAAGCGTCCATATCCTGACCGAGATAGGAAAGATATGTATCAAGATCAATGCCCTGCATCTTAAGCCTGTAGCTGTAATCCTGAATCATGTCTTCCGTTCTGTGCTCATACATACACTCCGGAACTTCACATTCCATATTTTCAATAACCTGCTCCATAAGCTGATTTTCAAAATCAGTCTTAGCTTCCGTTTCCTTTTTCTCGGAAATCTGCTTCTTTATGTCAGCCTTAAGCTCGTCAAGGGTATCAAACTCAGAAACATCCTTGGCAAATTCATCATCCAGTTCAGGCATTTCCTTCATCTTGATTTCATGAATCTTGCACTTGAAGACAGCATCTTTTCCGGCAAGCTCGGCAGCGTACTCCTCGGGGAAAGTAACGTTTACATCAAATTCCTCATCCACCTTGTGACCGGCAACCTGCTCCTCAAAACCGGGAATAAAAGAACCGGAACCAAGCTCAAGAGGATAATTCTCACCCTTTCCGCCGTCAAATGCAACACCGTCAACAAAGCCCTCAAAATCAAGCTCAACCGTATCGCCGGTCTGCGCTTCTCTGTCATCAACGGAAACAAGGCGTGAATTTCTGTCACGCATATTTTCCAGTTCCTTATCCACATCCTCGTCGGTTGCTTCAGTAGAAAGCATCGCGGCCTTAAGTCCCTTGTACTCGCCGAGCTTAACCTCGGGATATACAGTGACCTTCATTTTCATCTCAACGCCTTCAGCCTTGCTCATCACAGGTACTTCAAGGTCGTAAGGCTGGTCAACGGTTCTAAGCTGTGCTTCGCTTATAGCGTCACTCACGGCTTGAGGATATACGATTTCCAGAGCATCCTCAAAGAAAACACCTTCACCGTAAACTTTTTCTATCATTCCCTGGGTTGCTTTTCCCTTGCGGAAACCCGGAAGCTGAATGGATTTTCTCTGCTTCATATAAGCGGATTTGCAAGCGTCAGTAAACACTTCCGGTGTGACAGTAACTTCAATTTCATAAGTATTTGTGTCAATTTTATTAGATGATTTAAGCGCCATAATTATGACCTCCTAACAAATTTTTCTCTTCACCGAAATGGCATTATAACATATATTATAGGCAATATCAAGCCATTTTAAAATTTCTTAATTAAATAAGGAGTAAAATTTAACCTGTCGGCTGATATGAGTTTAAAGTCAATTGAGTCGATCTTATCATCCAGCGCATACTTTGCCGCTGCACCGTGAAGATGCCCGTAATAGCATTTTTTTATACCGTATTCTTTAAGCAATTCTAAAACTTCATCGCAGCTGCCGTTTATTGTAACAGGAGGATAGTGAAGAAAAACGATCTTCTCTTCATGTCTCGCGCAGTCAAGAGACATTTTAAGGCGAAGCACTTCCCTTCTGAGGACCTTTTCATCCTGTTCCTCCTCAGAATCAAAAAACCAGCCTCTGCTGCCGCATACGGAAAATCCGTCAAATTCAACCGAGTTGTTATAAAGAAACGAAATCGAGTCAAACTGATTTTGACTGAGAAATTCATTCATTTTTTTTACGGTATTCCACCAATAATCGTGATTGCCTTTAAGGATTATCTTTTTTCCGTTTAACGCATTGATAAAAGTGAAATCAGGAGTAAGCTCGTTAAAATTCATAGCCCAGCTTATATCCCCGGCTATAACAACATAATCCTTTTCATTTACCAGATGATTCCAATTATTTTTTAATCTTTGCGTATAATGATTCCATCCCTCAAAAGAATCCATCGGTTTATCGGTACCAAATGACAAATGCGTATCGGCTATTGCAAAAAGCGACATATGAATTCCCATAGCCTTTCCGGCTACAAATAGTATTTAAAAATTCCTAACGCCCTATTGTAGCCGGATAAGGCGCATATTGGGAATTTAGACATCTCAAAATTATGCCGCAAGCAAATTTTGAGGTCAATACAATCGATGATAGTGTGATTTTTCACACTATCTCCTTGAATAAAAAAAGCGAACCTTCAAATAATAAGAGCGAAGGGAGTGAAATGAAATGGATATGGAAATTAAAGGAATTTCCTGTGAAGTAAAAAATTGCAAATACCACGATGAATCAAACAACTGCCATGCCGGACATATCCGTGTGGGCGACAAGTCCGCAACGAGTATTTCCGATACGGTCTGTGAGACATTTGAATGCTGTGACAGCAGTAAGTGCAAATAAACAGTAACCCCTTTATATAAAAATACGGCTCTTTACGGAGCCGTATTTTTTTGTTTTATTATAAATCAAGCAGTTTAAATACCATATTGCTCATATCTTCCCTGTCGCATACGTCAGTAAACCTGACCTTCTTGTCTTTAAGAGAAGCGATGGGCGCCGGAACTTCTACGCCGGTAATGCGGTTAAGCTCCTTAACCATATCAAATTCATCCAGCCCGTCAAGCTCTTCATCCGCTATGGCATTCAGCACGCTGGCGGAAAATTTATACGGTGAAGCGGTTGAATCAATAACGGTCGGGATATCATCCCCTGTATTTTTAACATACTCGTCATATACTCTGACAGCTACGGCAGTATGCGTATCACAAAGATAGCCGTAATTGTCAAACTGATATTTTATCGTTTCATCCACTTTGTCTTCAGCGGTATACCCCGCGTCAAACATCTGCTGTATTTTTTCCATCACATCGGAAGAAACGGTATATTTACCGTCGGCGGAAAGCTTATTCATCAGATCGCAAATCAGCTTGTCATCATCACCGCTCATATGATAAAGCAGTCTTTCCAAGTTGGAGGAAATGAGGATATCCATGGACGGTGAAGAAGTTGTATAAAACTCCCTGTTTTTATCATATGTGCCTGTATTTAAGAAATCCGTCAGAACATTGTTTGAATTTGAAGCGCATACAAGCGTTTTAACAGGAAGACCCATTTGCTTTGCATAATATCCGGCAAGAATATTTCCGAAATTACCTGTGGGGACAACAACATTTATTTCATCTCCGAGACTGATTCTTCCGGAATCCACCATATCGCAGTAAGCAGAAAAATAATAAACGATCTGCGGAACAAGTCTTCCCCAGTTGATGGAATTCGCTGAAGAAAACATCATATTTTTCTTTTCAAGCTCTTCTTTGATTTCGTTATTTGTAAAAATGGACTTAACCGCGCTCTGGGCGTCGTCAAAATTACCGTTGATAGCGCATACGGCAACATTACCGCCCTCCTGCGTTGTCATCTGCAGTTTCTGCATGGGGGAAACGCCGTCAACAGGATAGAACACAAGTATTTTTGTATGGTCAACATCTTTAAAGCCCTCAAGCGCTGCCTTACCTGTATCACCGGATGTGGCAACAAGAATAACGATTGTCTTGCCGTCGGCTGTTTTCTTTGCCGAAACCGTCATGAGATACGGCAAAAGCTGCAGTGCCATATCCTTAAACGCGCACGTGGGACCGTGCCACAATTCAAGAACATTTTTGTTGCCGCTGATATTTACTGTAGGTGCGATTTCAGGCGATGAGAATTTAGAAGCCGCATAAGCGCCCTCAACGCAATAGTTGAGCTCATCATCGTTAAAATCCGTAAGGAACTCTCTGAGCACGGTTTTAGCCCTGTCGATATACGACATGGATACCATTGAAGAAATTTTATCAAGTGAAAATTTCGGAAGCTCCACCGGCACAAAGAGTCCGCCCTCCTCACTGATACCCTGGGCGATTGCCTGGGCGGCGGAAACTCTGATTGATTTATCCCTTGTAGACGTATAAAGCATAATTCTTCTCCTTTAGCAAGCGAGATACACCGGTTAGACCGGCTGAAAAATCGTCTCTATTTTATAATAATTAAAAAGCATTTTCAAGATGTTTTAAAGAATTTATCCGATTATCTTGCGTATAAATTTCAATAACGTCAAATCTCGGCTGCAAATCCGTCTTATTTGAAGCAAGATACAGCATTGCGGCTGCCTTGATTTTTTTCTGTTTGGCGTAATCCACAAATTCGCCGGGAGCAGCAATGGAATTTATGTTTCTCTGCTTAACCTCCACAAAACAAATATACTTTTTATTTCTGACGATCAGATCAATTTCACCAAACCTTGTACGATAATTCGCGCACAAAAGTCTGTATTTTTTCTTTCTGAGATAATTCGCCGCCTCAATTTCCCAAAGCTTGCCTTTACTGTTCATCATTCAAAATCTTCTTTAAAAAAGTTTTTCTGTGTATCGGACAAATTCCGTATTCTCTGATCATTTCGTAATGCAGCTTGGTACCGTAGCCCTTATGTTTTTCAAAGTGATACTGGGGGTATTTCTCAGCCATTTCCATCATATATCTGTCTCTGCTGACTTTTGCCAGAATGGAAGCGGCGGCAATGTTGGCGCTTTTGGAATCTCCCTTTATGACTGTCATGGACGCAGTGGAAACTCCGGGGTCTGCATTACCGTCGATCAGCGCGAAATCCGGCTTGATACTTAAACCGTCAACAGCCCTTCTCATAGCGAGAAACGTTGCCTGCAAAATATTGAATTCGTCAATCTCGCTGACAGAGGCGGTACCTATACTATAGCACACGCATTCGTCAATAATCTTATCAAAAAGCATGTCCCTTTTCTTTTCGGAAAGCTTTTTGGAATCATTAACACCCTCGACTACATACCCTTGCGGAAGAATAACTGCGGCGGCATACACGGGTCCTGCCAGTGGGCCTCTGCCCGCTTCATCCACACCGCATATTGTTTTATATCCGTTTTTTATTGCAATATTTTCATATTCAAGCCAATTCATACCTACGGCAATTCAAGGGTAATTTTACCCAAGCGTCCTCCTCTGAATTCATCACAAAGCATGACTGCTGTGCGTTCATAATCGATTTCTCCGCCTTTTATTAGAAATCCGCGTTTCTTTCCAATACGTTCAAAAATCTCCCAACCCTGCAAGCCGTCGATACTATCCAGCTTATAACGATCTAAAATGGCCTGAGGATGCGTTTTGGACAGAGTTTCAAGCAGACGGCAGGAAAGGGTCTCAAGGTCCGTTACCTCGTCTTTTACGGCGCCTGTGAACGCCAGCTTATCGCCCACCTCAGGAGCATCAAATTTAGGCCAAAGCACGCCCGGTGTATCAAGAAGTTCAATACCGCTGCCAACGGGAAACCATTGCTGCTGACGTGTAACACCTGCTTTATCAGCTACCTTTGCCTTTGCATTTCCTGCCATACGGTTAATAAACGACGATTTGCCCGTATTCGGAATACCTACCACCATCAGCCTTAACGCCTTGCCCTGCATGCCTTTTCCCTCATTTTTAGCAATGACGGGTGCCAGGGCTTTTTTTACCGTATTGGTAAAATGATTCAGTCCCCTTCCCGTTCTGCAGTCCACGGCAAGCGCATACCTATTTTTTGATTTATAATAATCGAGCCATATTTTTGTGGCATCAGGATCTGCCACATCGCATTTATTCAGCAAAACGATTCTGGGCTTATCTTTAATTATTTTATTAAGTTCTGGGTTTGAGGAGCTGTAAGGAATACGCGCGTCCACCAGTTCAACAACACCGTCAACAAGCTTCAGACTTTCCCGTATAATTCTCCTTGTTTTTGCCATATGGCCGGGAAACCACTGAACTGTCTGCTTTTGAAAATCCGCCATATTAACCGCCTTTCCGCTCCGCAGATACAATAGACTATTCATCGGCGGATCAATAATATTTATAAAATCAAAGGAGCTATTCTGTATGATTGCGCCCGGCAGCATCCTTTAATATCGCGTAATCCTTTGCGTTCACAATATTATCGGAATTCACATCAAACAAAGCCGTAGAATCAAACAAATTTAAGGATAGCTCAGAAATCTCCTTATTGATATAATAGCTGTCCCATAAATACAGAATCTCATCAGGAGATTCAACAAAATACTGATTGCTGCCGGTCAATTTATACGATATGTTCCCGCTAAACGTAAATAAATCAAACAAATAAGTATGACTCATCGAAAAATAGTTCAGCATATTGTCACAGCCGTAAAAGGCTTTGTTATAATAGCTTGTAAAATAATTGTTATCACTTAACTGCGCAATGAGCAGAGAACAGCAATTTTTGAACATACCGGTGTATGTGTTGTCATCCTCGGGCATGATGACTTCCAAAAGATTTGCGCAATTCTGAAACGCATATCTTCCGCATTTTGTCACACCGGGAGCAATGACCTTTTTCAGATTAGGGCAATTTGAAAAGGCATATTCACCGATTTCCGTAACAGTTGCAGGCAATATAATCACTTCAGCATTTCTATTGCCGGCAAAGCAAAAAGCACCTATTTTATTAACGGGAGAGCCGTTTATGTTATCCGGAACAATAATCTCCCTGTCGTTTAGCTGACAATAACTTATTGTTTTTGATGACGAAGTAAAATTATAATCATTTTCGTTATACACCGGCGCAGCAATGTGATACAGCGTGCTTTTTTCTTTATCGTCAGAATAGGCCACAGCATTTAAGATATACTCTCTGTCCAGACTCACCGTTGTGCCGGGTGTATATTCGTAATGACTGTAGAAATAGTCGGTATCAAGGGGATAAACAACTGCGCTTCCGGCATTTACCCTGCTGAGATAATAGTAAATTCTTGTATCGCTGTCGCAGGAAAACGAAATATCGCTGTATCCTGTTTTTTCATTCTCGGTTACCGTATATTCCAGAGCGGCTTTCTCAAGCTCTTTGCCGGTAACGGATTTTAAAGCGGCATAAGCGTCTATTATATCTCGTGACGTATTGCTCTCATTAGGAGACATGGCAGTATTGCGGATATGCTGTTTTATTTCCGTTACATTCAGATCAGGGTCCACGCTGAGCATATTGGCAATAACAGCGGCAACAATCGGCGTTGAGGCGGAGGTTCCGCTCCAGTAAACGTCCATACCTCTGTAATAACTTCTTACATTGGTGCCCGTCGCGTATGTAAATACTCCTGTGCCGTAATTACTTGAGGCATCCAGGGATTTTGAAACGCCCATATTCCCTACAGCCAAAACTTCCAGAAACTCCGCGGGATACTGGTTGTAAACAGAAAGATTTTCGCTGTCATTGCCGGCGGACGCCAGAAGTATAACGCCCTTAGCGTTAGCCTTGATAATAGCTTGATACAGCGTCAAATCAATATCTTCGCTGCCGAAGCTCATATTTATAACATTGCATCCGTCGCTGACGGCTTTTTCAATGGCTACCGCCGCGCTTTCTGAGGCTATGGAGGTTCCTGCACCGGCCTTATATGAATAAATCTTTACGTTATCGGGCGTATTGTATAGAACTGTTCCCGCAACGTATGAGCCGTGGTAATCGACATTAGACAGCGAATCATACCCGCCCACAATGCGGTCGGCGAAACGCTCGTTATTTTCAACACCGGTGTCAATGACCGCAACTCTGATTTCAGGCAGATCAGTATAGTATGTTTGGATAAGCTTCAAAGCGTCGTCAATATTACTGTTTGCAGCGGAATAACATTTGGTGTCCGTAATTTCTATGCTGTCCGTTTCCAGCGTTTTTTCACGCCGGACGGAATCAATATTATCCTGCGATTCATAGTATGCAAGGGCGGCAAGCGTGTCCTCCTTGCTCTCAAACTGAAGATAATATGTATCGTCATATCCTGAGGCGACTTTTGACGCGTTTAAAAAATCAATTTCATTTTTGCTCTCAACAATAAGACGGTGGGAAATTTCACCGTCAAATTCCTCCATTTGCTCCCAGAAATGATCAAGCTGTCTTTTTCTGTTATTCTGCCTGGTCTGCGTGGTTATGCACATCAGTCCGGCTGAAAAGCTTGACAAGATCAGTATTAAGGAAAGAACAACCGAAATACTCTTTTTCATAAATATCCCTCGATAATATGAGTTTTGAATATAAACTCCTCCAAGAATATATTATAAATAAATTTTCAGAATATTTCAAGTCAATCATAAACACAAAATAAAAGACCGCATCAAAGTGCGGTCTTTTGTAACGATTAATTACTGAATGTTTTCCTTAACTTTAGCAGCTTTACCAACACGGTCACGCAGATAATAAAGCTTAGCGCGGCGAACCTTACCGGAACGAACGACCTGAACATCTACCACATTTGGTGAATGCATCGGAAATACTCTTTCCACGCCTACGCCGTATGAAACACGGCGAACGGTAAACGTCTTAGAAATACCGGAGCCCTTAATCGCTATAACCGTACCCTCAAACATCTGAATTCTCTCACGGGAGCCTTCACGGATATTTACGGATACCCTTACGGTGTCACCGATACTGAACTTGGGGAGTTCTGCTTTTGTGCTGTCTTTTTCAATTAATTTGATTGCGTCCATTTTCTTTCCTCCTGATTTTTTATGAGATGTTCATATCATTTCTGAAAGCGGACCATCTTCTTAAATGCTCAAATATAGGGCATTCAACGCGTTGCAAGAGATACAACGGAATAAATGCTGATATATAATAGCATACTTGATTTAAAAAAGCAAGTATTTTTTATCTGAATTCTTTATAATCCTTATCGAGCAGCGAAATTCGCGAAATACTTTTCCATTCAAAGTCCGTGTCAATGCATCTGATAAGCGTATCAAAAAGCAGTGACGGGTTAAGATTTTTTTCATTTCCGGCAAAAAGTCTTGCGTTCAGTATAATCAGATCGTCCCTGACTGATATATTATACCTGTCTATAAGTGGTTTTATATCCACTTCTTTAAAAACTTTTCTTTTCCCCTGCTTGCCTTTTTTTAGAGCGAAAATTCTGTCGCTTTCCAAAACAGATTTTATTTTATTCAACGCCTGCTCATTATCCGCAAACTGAATCTTAAATACATAATCGGAAAACATGATTTCCGAGCTGTCTCGGAAATCACCGTAAACATCAAGTATTCTTAAATCCGCCGGCAAAACCGTATTCATTCCTGTCTTGATCTCATCATCGCTTATTGCACCAATGATTCTGACATCCACATATTCGCATAAACTCTCGACCCCCAAAGAAAGCGGCAATGAAAACCGCATATACGGATGGGGATTATAACCCTCTGTATACCACATGGGAACAGCAGCACGCTTAAACGCCCTTGACAGCGCTCGGTTAATATCCAGGTGGCTGATATATTTAAGCCTGCCCTGCTTTGAAAAACGGAGTCTAACCTCTCGCATCGCACTTACCTCCGTTTAATTTATTTGCGCCACAGCCTGAACAGCGAATTCGGCAATGCGGCGTGGTTTCATTTTTGTGCGCCTTTTTATTTTCATTTTCAAGGAACTTTCTGCTGACGCCGAAATCAAGATGATCCCACGGCAAGAGTTCTGAAAATTCTCTTTTTCTGTGCGTATAAAAATAAGGATCAATCCCATTTTCCTCAAACGCCTGCGACCACAAATCAAAATGAAATTTATCATCCCAGGAATCGAATTTGCACCCCAGTTCAAAAGCACGGAGAAGTACTTTACCAAGCCTTCTGTCGCCGCGGGCAAGCACACCCTCCAGCAGAGAAGTTGGCGTTTCATGATAGGAAACCTTTATTTTCTTGGAGGGTATAGATTCCAGCAGATATTTCTGCTTTTCCCTGAGTGTTTCCATACTGTCCTCCGGCTCCCACTGAAAGGGGGTAAAGGGCTTGGGTATGAAGGAAGCGCAGGAAACGGATACCTGTACGCCTGTACCCTTCTTCCTGTTGGGATTATTATAAAAGGCGTGAACGACCTCCATTGCCAGATCGGATATTCCCTTAATATCCTCCATTGTTTCTGTCGGCAGGCCCATCATAAAATACAGCTTAACAGAGGTCCAGCCGTTATCAAACGCCTTGGTACAGGTATTAATAACCTCGTCTTCCGTGATATTTTTATTAATAACGTCGCGGAGTCTCTGGGTGCCGGCTTCAGGAGCAAAAGTCAGGCCGCTGCGCCTGACCTTGTTAAGCTGTTCCACAAGCTCATCGGAAAAATTATCAACACGCAGGCTCGGCAGCGACAGATTGATATTTTCCTTGACAGTCCAGTCAATCAGTGTGGTGAGCATATGATTTATATCACTGTGGTCAGAGGTTGACAGCGAACACAGCGAAATTTCATCATAACCAGTAGAATCAATCAGCGCCTTGCACTGTTCGTTAATGACATCCACGCTCTTTTCACGTATAGGTCTGTAAATGAATCCCGCCTGACAAAAGCGGCATCCCCTGATACAGCCGCGGAAAATTTCTTCCACCGCTCTGTCGTGAACAATGTTTATATACGGCACCACAAATTCTTTTGGATAATACACTTTATCCAAATCTGAAATAATCGACTTTTTGACAACAGCAGGCGCGTCATGAACAGGCGTCAGGGATTTAAGCGTTCCGTCGTCATTGTAATCATCAATATAAAACGAAGGAACATAAACGCCCTCTATATCCTTAGCCTTTAGCAGAAACTCATGTTTTGACAGTCCCTCGACTTTGCACATCTTTAAAAGGTCGAGAACTTGATTTGTGCTTTTCTCCCCTTCACCAAGGAACACAATATCAACAAAATCCGCCATGGGCTCGGGATTACAGCAACAGGGACCGCCGACGGCAACAATGGGCGTTAAAGCCTTTCTGTCAGAGTTTTTGAGGGGAACACCTGCAAGGTCCAGCATATTTAACACATTTGTGTAAGAAAGCTCATACTGCAAGGTAAAACCGATCAGATCAAAATCTTTTATATAATCTCCGCTTTCAAGGGCAAAAAGAGGCACGCCGTTCTTTCTGAGCTGCTCTTCCATATCCACGTCAGGCGCAAATACGCGCTCACACCAGGCGTCACTGCGTTCATTCACGAGTCCGTAAAGTATTTTCATACCCAAATGACTCATGCCTATCTCATAAGTATCGGGAAAGCAAAAGGCGTACCGGATATCAACTTTCTCTTTATCTTTCATTACGGCATTGACTTCGCCGCCGATATATCTTGCAGGTTTCTGCACATACTGCAGTATTTTTTCAACTTCCTTCTTCATAAAAACCTCGGAGCATCAACAATATTGTTTTAATTCATAACACTGTAAGCAATCAAATATACAGCAATGAGCAAAAGTGAAAAAGACCGGTATTCCACAATCATCCAGATGGACAAAAGAATGATCATCACCAAAAAAATTTTGCTTACGGTATCGGAAATGCGGTATGAAAATAAATGAACAAGCCTTCCTCCGTCAAGAGGATAAACAGGCAAGATGTTCAAAGAAAATAAAATCAAATTTATATCATCATTTAAAATTAAATAAAGAATTAAATTGGCAAGCGGTCCGGCAAGAATAACAAAAAATTCTCTTACTTTTGAAATATTGCTTTCATATCTGAGCGCCAGCCCGTAAAAGGAAAATCTTAAGCTATCCGGCTTACCGCCGCATAGGATCAG
>JAGHJI010000073.1 GCA_017886765.1 Eubacterium sp. | reverse complement strand
TGCAAATATCGTTCGTGTTCTCAGAATCAGGGCTGCTGTGGATAATTTTAACGATAATATGCTGCAAAATGAGGATGTTGCTTATCTTAAAGAAATTGTTGATTACGTAGACGAAACAAAAGAACCAATGATAACAGAAGAACTTTCAAAATATGATTGTATAGACAGCATTTTAGAAACGGAACCTACGACAGAATAATATCGTTCTATTATTCCATTTATACAAATTTTGTTCATACGATTTTTATTAACAAAGCATGTTAAAAGGCAGCCGCTTAATTGCGGCTGCCTTAAATTGATATGATAAATAATTTTCCTACTTATCAAAGCTTGGATTGAATGCATAATAGTTCTTGCTGTCGAGCTTGTCGGTAACAATCCTCAGCCCTTCTCCAAAGCGCTGATAGTGGACTATTTCACGCTCACGCAGGAATTTGATAGGCTCGATTATATCCGGATCGTCAACTAGTCTCAGAATATTATCATATGTCACACGGGCTTTTTGCTCGGCGGCAAGGTCTTCGTTGAGGTCGGCGATCGTATCGCCTTTGACCGCCATACTTGCGGCATTCCATGGGAAACCGCTTGCTGCGGTAGGGTACACGCCGGCAGTATGGTCAACGAAATATGCGGCAAAACCGGGATTCTTTTCAATCTGGTCTTCAGTCAGATTCCTTGTGAGCTGGTGAACCATTGTACCAATCATCTCAAGATGTCCGAGTTCTTCCACACCTATATCCGTAAGCAGACCTTTTAATTCCGGATACGGCATAGAATAGCGCTGGGAAAGGTAACGCAGTGAGGCTCCCAGTTCTCCGTCCGGTCCGCCATATTGATTAAAGATACTATATTACACATAAAAATAAATTGCCAATTCAGAATTGGCTTTGTCGTATACAATATATGCAATGATCGTCCGGAGCGCCTGGTTTTTCGCTTTTTCGGAAACAGATGCGCTTTTTATCATTTCCGTAATATTAGCAACTTTTTCAGCGTACAGTGTCTTATCAACAGCCTGCCGATTGTCAGCAGCGCTTTTTATTTTTGCTTTTTCAAGAAAGTTTATGCTGCTGTTGATTTCCTTTTTATTCTTGGCGTATTCTTCCAAGGTATCAATTCCGTTCTGATATGCTTTCTTACACCTTTTTAATTTATCCTTTTCCTTGGCTATAAGAGCATCATAATCCACTTTCTTTTCTTCCTCGGTGATCTTACGGGGAGCGAAATTAAAGTTCAAAGATTTAACTGCCTGCTCTAAACCGCTAATAACAGCGTCATTCGCTTTTCTGATTGACAGGGAGTGTGACGTGTGACAGGAACCTTTGCTGTAATTATGGCACTGCATGGAAGGACAGGCTGTTTGTGAGCGTGTCAGAGTAGCGCCGCAGCAAGAGCACCTTACAAGGCCTTTCAGCATCCAGTCAACCGGCTGTTCTTTTCTCTGTCTGTTTCCGTACATAGCTTTTTGTTGCCTTAACCTTTCCTGAGCCTTATTCCATAAGTCCATACTAATGATTGGTTCATGACTGCCGTCAACAATCATAATATTTTCGTTGGCGTAATCTCTTTTGGATGCGGCCTTCCCGTCTGTGGACCAGCGTATTTTACCTATGTACACCGGATTGTGCAGGATGTAATCTATGAGGCGGTTATCCGGTTTGTTTCCTCTGTGCGTTCTTACACCCTGATTGCCAAGTTCCTGCGCGATTTCCCTTTCACCCTTACCGTTTACAAAATCAGTAAAAATCTTGGTTATTACAGGAGCCTCGGCTTCATTAGGTACGTATTTGCCGTCAATGAGAGAATAACCAAAAGCGGGATGGCACATCGCCTCGCCTCTGCCGGCTTTTTCTGTCATGCCTCGCTTTACCTCACCGCTGAGTCTTATGAGATAGTATTCGTCCATCCACTCAATGATTCTTTCAATTAAAGAACCGAATACGCCGTCAACAACAGGCTCGGATATGCTGACAACATCCACATGATTTTTTTTAAGCAGTGATTTGAAAACAATGCTTTCTTCCTGATTTCTGGCAAAGCGGCTGAACTTCCAAACAAATATTGCAGAAAACGGCGGACTCTTTTCCTTAGCCATTGCGATCATACGGTTAAATTCCACACGCTTTTTAGAGCTTTTAGCGCTTATGCCGTCGTCAAAAAAAACATATTCATCCGGCACGCAGGCATTATTCTTTTCAGCGTATTCTCTAATGAGCTTCAACTGACTGTCAGGGCTGTATTCGTCCTGTCTTTCATCAGATACACGTATGTAAGCCGCCGCGATGATCATCGTATCACTTCCTATTCCATTCTACTAAAAAAAGGGCAAAAAAATACCCTGCTTGTTTTTAGCAGAGTGTTTTTATGCAGTATCCATTGTTCGGCAGGACCTCGGCCCATAACGATTTATAAGCCATTGGTTATAGGACAACTCGGTAAAATCGTATCCATAGGACAGGAGGGGATCGCTGTATGGCAGAGCTTAAAGTCTCTTTATATATTATAAAAGATAAAAAAACATATTCAATTGAATCCGTACATCCGGACGATATAAAGATAATGTCTGGACGTCTCGGAAAAGTTATGAGCAATTACTATACACAACACCCTCATGAGCTTCTAAGAATAGGTTGCGAATTTAATAAATAGAGAATCGGGAAATAACCGGACAAGCAGTAAAAAACCGGCTGCCCAGCAATCAGTCAAGTAAATAACAAGTAAAACGTATACTCAAATCTCCTCTTCATTATACGATAAAACAATATTGTCAATTGATTAAAGCACCAAATAAAACGAATATCCTCCAATACTTAATAATCATATTCATATATCGTAATGGGACAAAAAATAAGGGGTGAGGTCATCACCTCTTTGTTTCATCAGTACAAGGAACTGTTTCCTGTGTGATTGCAAGAGCTAAAATAATTGTCCATAAATATTAAAATGATTTACAGTACAATAAATACCTATTGGAAGATTTATTATCAATGCGATAAAGAGAGTAATCAGTCCCTTTTTAGTCCAAATATATTTACGATAACCTTTGAAAAATATTGGCAATAACAGGAATATTATAATGAGCATTGTCCCTACAATTGGAAAAGTTCCACGTTCATAACTAAAATCTTGACGTCCAAAATCAGAAGTTATTGCTGTTATTAACGTAGCCAATGTTGCAACTATCGCCATATGAAATGGTTTGATATTATAGTTAAAATCATTATCTTTTTTCAAATGAATTCACCCTTTATACCACAGATACCAGTTATAAGCATACTTTTCAGCAGTTGTTCTATCTAACAAATCAAAAGCTTTACCAAAAATGCTGTTCATTATTAATTCCAATATTGAATCACCTTGTAAAGTGTTTTTGGGGTAACACAGGGGACGGTTTCCTGTGTTCACACAGTCAACGTTCTTTATGATCATACCGTTATCATAAGTATAACTTACCGTATTAAAGCAAGTCAAGTCAGATTTATAATTTATCGTCAAGTTTGTGAAATAATTTCACATCACTGCATATTTCCACAATTTTCGCAATACCGGCTGAAATTAAAGGGATGAATCAATCATCCCGCTGTTTTCAGGAATACAAGGAACCGTCCCCTGTGTTCTCTATCAAAATAAAACAGCCGGACTTGCAGAATAATCCGCAAATCCAGCCTAATGCTTATACATTATTTAATTTAGCATTCTGGAAACAGACGGCGCAGAAACCATCCCGCGCCGTCTTTGTATGTTATTTTTAGTTTTTATCAACTGAAATCTTTGTTTTTAAAGCCGTTAAAAACAAAACTGAGGATTCCGACAATCAACGCCGCCGCGCCAAACAGCGCAAATACATAGCTCAAACCCAACGACAACTGCAAAACAGATGACAAAAATACCGCCACGGAAATACCACAGGGTAATCCGCACAAGAACATTGCCGCGCAGTTTGCCCGCTTTTCTCTGTCAGAAATCATAAAAATACAGTGTGCCAGATCTATTGCCGCGATACCTGCGAAACAAACGCTCATCATCATAAATACTGCGTTTGCGATTATCGCTATTCCCGTAACCGACTGAATGATCAGACTGCCTGTAAATCTGCTTACGGTATACGCGGACAAAAGAGGAAGGATCATCCACAAAACACCGAACGCAACTGTAAAACCGGAAAAAAGAACTTTTTGCCGTGCCCTTTTTCTGCTTTTCAAAAGAAAAGTAACAAAAGCTAAAAGACAGGCAACAAGGGATAAAATCTTAATCAAAAAGATTTTGATGGAATCGCCGAAAATCGTTGCAACCGCATATGAGCCGGCCGTTTCATTTGAAAACGGAATGTAATACC
>JAGHJI010000072.1 GCA_017886765.1 Eubacterium sp. | reverse complement strand
TTGTAAAGGTGTATTTTACCGTAAGTTTAAAATTACCGGGGAAACCGTCCTGCATATCCGGTGAAAAGAAAGAAAATGTAACGGAATCGTCCGTGGTCTCATCAACATCCCAGATGCTGAAGCTGAAACGTCCGCCGCCGTGCAGCGTCCATGTGCCCTGATTCTTCGGCGTGTGATACGCAACGCCGTCCATTGTGAATTTCGCGTCCCTTATTCTGTTGGCGTATCTGCCAACCAGCAGTCCCTGATATCCCAGGTCCGGGTCAGTGTAATATTTAGGCTCGTCAAAGCCCAGAACAACATCGCTGAGGACGCCGTTTTTGTCAGGTACGTTAAGAGACTGTATACCTCCTCCGAGGGTCATAAGCGATACGGATGCGCCGCCTTTATTGGTGATCGTATAAAGCTCTACAGTATCTCCGTTTTCAAGTTTGCCGAATACCGATTTTTTAATACTCATTGTTATATAACCTCTGCTTTCTTTTCTCACCCCTCAGTATAAGATAAAATGTAAATAAATTCAATAGTTTCTTGACTTTTATTAATAATATAAGTATTTTATTAATATAGCTTTTAATTTTAGGAGTGAAAAACTTGGAAAATGTAAACGATTTTATAGTCAGTTCGTTAAGATATGTACTTCCCGTACTGGCGGTTTTGATACTGGCTACCTGTATCATATCCTTATTCAGAAATAGGCCCAGACTTCACAAGCTGGCGCAGCTTGTTGACCAGAATAACGGCTCTACAATAGATATTGACAGATGGGAAATCTCAATAGGCAAGAGCAAGTCAAACGATATTGTTCTGCCTATGCCGGATATTTCGCGTTTTCACGCTGTTATAGCAAAAAAACGCAAGGACTGGGTAATAACCGATACTTTTTCAAAAACCGGAGTCGAAGTAAACGGTGAAAAAATAGACGGCAACAGCGTTATAACCGACGGCGACGTAATCACGATCGGTTCAATTCCTCTTAAATTCTTATGCGCCGAGGCGATCTCAAACGAGTCCAAAAATCAGATGCGTACCGCCGCTACGGAGCTTTCACGCAGAAATAACGATGTGGCGTACGCGGTTTTGGTTGATGTTAAAACGCACCGTCCCGTATATCTGCGCAAGAAGGATGTGCTTATCGGCAGGGGCGATAACTGCGATATTCAGATCAAGTTGGATACCGTTAGCAGCGAACACGCCAGAATCCATCTGACCTCCCACGGCTGGGCGCTGTCCGACCTGAACAGCCATAACGGCACGAAGCTCAACGGCAGGTTTATTTCACAGCCTCAGCTGATCTTCGATGAGGATCTGGTTACCTTCGGTGAGCGTGTGTTTATCTTTTATGAAAAATAAAACGGAAAGGAGCGGGGCAAATGGCTCAGAGAAAGAATAAAAAAGTAAAAAAACTTCCGAATATCAAGCCGATAAATAATTTTGCGATGCTTTTTGTACTTTCTGTTTTTCAGCTTTTTACCGGTTACAGCGCCGCAGCGGCAGGCGACGAGCTGTCGGTCAAAATGCTTGTATCCATGGGGATTTTTATCCTTCTGGAATGGGTCTATGTCAGCGTTCTGTACACGGTGATCCACAGGCGTAATTTTGAGCTTGAGTTTATCGCGTTTTTTCTGACGGGAGTGGGACTGGCGGTTATCGGCTCCGTTGATCCGGACGCCTGCTTCAAACAGCTGTTGATCGCAGTGGCGGGAGTTGTAGGATATACCGTTTTGGTATTTATTTTGGGCGATGTGGAACTATGTATGAAACTGCGTCTGCCTGTGGCGATTGCGGCGCTTGTTCTGCTTGTCATCAATCTTGTTATCGGAACAGTGAAGTACGGCGCGCAGAACTGGATAGAGATCGGCGGTTTCACGGTACAGCCCTCCGAATTTGTCAAAGTCGCCTTTATTTTTGTGGGCGCTGCCACGCTGGAAAAGATACAGACCTCAAAGAATATTATTAAATTTATCGCTTTTTCCGTTGCCTGTGTCGGCGCGCTTATCCTTATACGTGATTTCGGTACGGCACTCATTTTCTTTATTACGTTTTTGATTATCGCGTTTATGAACTCCGGCGATTTTAAGACCATAGGACTCGCTGTTTCCGCGGCAGGTCTCGGCGGAGCGATTGTGATTAAATACAGATCCTATGTAACCAACCGATTTTCAGTATACCGCCATGTTTGGGAAGACCCCTACGGAAACGGATATCAGCAGACGCATATCCTTACCGGTATTGCCTCTGGGGGACTGCTCGGTATGGGCATCGGTAACGGAAATATAAGAAACTATTTTGATAATTATTTAACCACGACCGACGATGTTTTCGGTATTATCTGTGAGGAATGGGGCTTTCTGTTCGGCGTGGTGCTGGTGCTTTCCTTTGTGGCTATTGCGGTATCGGCACTTGTTAATTCCATTGCCGCCAGGTCCACCTTTTATTCGATTGCGGCAGTTGCCGGAGCGGGCATGCTCCTGTTTCAGACTGCTCTGAACATTTTCGGAATCACCGATGTACTGCCGCTGACCGGTGTAACGCTGCCCTTTGTCAGCCAGGGCGGAAGCTCCATGCTCAGCTGCTGGGCGGTGCTGGCGTTTATAAAAGCATCCGATGTGCGCACCTATAACTATCTCGGAGGTGTTAAAAAGAAATGAAGATGATTACACGCAGGGGACTGTTCCTGATTGTTTTAATTGTCGCTTTTTTAGGCTGTCTGGGATTTCTGATATACAGCTTTGCCACTGACGGCGACGAATGGGTAATGCAGCCGTATAACAGCCATATATACTATAACGGAGAGCTTACCGGAGCCGGAAAAATAACAGATGTGAACGGCAGGAGCCTGGCTGAAACCGTTGACGGTCAGCGTGAATATAATGACTCCGCCACGACCAGACGTTCAACGCTCCATACGGTGGGCGACACGAAGGGCTTTATTTCCACCGGTGTGCAGAATGTTTATGAAGCGAGGCTGACCGGGTATAATATTCTTACGGGTATTTTCAGCGCCGCTAACGGCAACTCAAATGA
>JAGHJI010000071.1 GCA_017886765.1 Eubacterium sp. | reverse complement strand
TCCCTAAAGGACAGTATGAGGCAGGTCAGGTCCTCGGTATGTCAAAAACCCAGATTTTCTTTAAAGTGGTTTTAATGCAGGTTATCAAGCGGATCGTTCCGCCTATGAGTAATGAGATCATTACCCTTGTAAAAGATACGTCCCTTGCCCGCGTTATTTCCGTTTATGAAATCATCTGGGCTGGTGAAAAGTTTATGAAACTTGAAGGACTTTTGTGGCCGCTCTTCTATACGGGAGCTTTCTATCTGCTGTTCTGCGGACTGCTTACGATTCTCTTTAACAGGATTGAAAAAAAGCTGGATTATTACAGGAGTTGACATTATGTCTATTTTAGAGGTAAAAAATATACATAAAAGCTTCGGCGCAAACGAGGTGCTCAGCGGTATCGACTTTTCACTGGAAAAGGGTGATGTGCTCGTAATCATCGGTTCCTCGGGAAGCGGCAAGACCACGCTTTTGCGATGCCTGAATTTTCTTGAAACGCCGGACCAGGGCTCTATTTCAGTCAGTGGTGAAACGTTGCTTGATACTGCGGATAAGAATACGCTGAGTGAAAAGGAAATAAGGCGAAACAGACTTCATTTCGGTCTTGTTTTTCAGCAGTTTAACCTGTTCCCCCAGTATACCGTTTTTGACAATCTTACCCTTGCGCCCAAGCTTGCGCTGAAGGATGAAATAAAAGGACTCAAAAAGGCGAAGAAGGATTTGCCCAGGGACTATAAGTCACAGCGGACCGCTGAAATTGAGAAAAATGCCAAGGAACTGTTGGAGCGTGTGGGACTTACCGAGAAAGCAAAGGCGTATCCCTGCGAGCTTTCCGGCGGTCAGCAGCAGCGTGTGGCGATTGCCCGTGCGCTTGCTATGCATCCGGACATACTCTGTTTTGACGAGCCGACTTCAGCCCTTGACCCTGAACTGACGGGTGAGGTGCTCAACGTCATACGCAGTCTTAAGACCGGTAACAGCACCATGATCGTGGTTACGCACGAGATGGAATTTGCCAGAAATGTAGCGGATAAGGTTATCTTTATGGCAAACGGAGTGATTGAGGAGAGCGGTACGCCCGACGAGGTGTTCGGTAATCCGAAAAGCGAGATGCTTAAGGCGTTTCTCAATAAAGCGCTGGATGCATAATGTCTTGCAATTTAATCATTATATAAGGATAAGCGCCTGACGGGCTGTACGGTCTGCAAGGCGCTTTTTGTTACGGAAAAAAGAATATATGTAAAAGCTGATTGTATTGGAAAATATTTTATGTTAAAATAAAGTACGGCGGTGATATGTGTGAAAAAAATAATCTCATGGATTATCGGATTTTCAGTTATAATATGTATGTTTGGCAGCGTGGAGCTAATGTCCTTTGCGGCTGAGCAGACAGAGGATATTGAGAAAACACAGTTGGGAAGTACGGATACATACTACTCCTATGACGCTGATTCAAAAACGCTGACGATCAGCGGCAGTGGAAGTACGCCCGATTTCAGAAATGACAGCGCCTCGCAGCCATGGTATTTGTGGCGTGGCTCCATCGGACATGTTGTTGTGGAAGAGGGTATTACGGAAATCGGTGACTATTTCTTTTATAACGTAAGGGCGCTTGATTTTGACCTGCCGTCCACGCTTGTGAGCATCGGCAGGTATGCTATGAGCCAGATCAATTCTGCCTCAAGTATCGTTCTGCCGGAAGGGTTAGTTACCATTGAGGATTACGCTTTCTATTTTTCAATGGCGCTGGAAAGCGTAAATGTACCATCCACCGTTACAAGTATCGGTACCTCCGCCTTTGAAAACTGTACGGCGCTGGAAAGCGTAACCTTTGACGATCTGTACTCTGATATTTCTATCGGCAGAAGAGCGTTCTTTTACTGCGGCAGTCTTGACAGCGTTACGGTGCCGAAAAGAGCCAGTATGCTTTCATACAGTTTCGGCTTTTACAGCGCTTCGAAGGGCTCGGTGTACAGTGATTTTGTTATGAATGTGTACAGGGACTCGCCTGCTTATACATACGCGGTCAATAATATTGTTAATTACAATATTATAAACGAAATGGAGATCGTTGAGGGACAGTCTGTTGACTGTACCTATTATATTGATTCATACAGGGACGAAATGATTTTTATTTTCACCCCTCAGGTCAGCGATTTTTACAGCTTTTACTCAACCGGCGGGGTCGATGTTGACTGCACCTTTAATGACGTATTATATGACGATAATTCCCTTGACGATCTGAATTTCACCGTCAGCAGTTATCTGGAGGCGGGACAAGCATATTATTTTACGGTGAATTGCGTCAGCCGGATGTCTTTAGGCGATTTTACGGTCCATCTTACAAGAGAGCATCAGTATGACAGTGTTGTAACGCCTCCTACGTTGACCCAGGATGGTTATACGACCTATACCTGCCGGTATTGCGGCTGCAGTTACAAGGCGGATTTTGTCAGCAGGACCGGTGTTCGCGTAACAGGCAGGGTCGTTCTTATGGAATCGCCGGACGGTTCACATGAGAATAATCTGCCGGTGTTCGGCGCTGTTTTGTCGGTAGGAGAAAGCAATCTTACGCTGACGGACAATAACGGCGAATTTGAATTTTATGTACAGCCGACGAATGAAAAGCTTTGTATCGGTACTGCATTTTCCGTTGAAAGAACATTTGACATAACTTATGACGCGGATATGGAAATGGATTTAGGCGATGTTTGCCTGGTCAATTTTGATTATAATCGGGACGGATATATAAACGCCAAGGATTTTGCCGTTCTGAGGGGAGTATACGGGGAATACTCTCCGGAGGATAAGGAGATTTACGCCGCGTTTGACTGCAACGGAGACGGTAAGGTCAATGATGATGATTTCAGTTACGCGCGAAATTTCCTTACATACGGAAAAATTACGCAATGCATTTATGATTAACAGGATAAATTAGGCATTTTCCGTATTGAAAAACGGAATGCCTTAATATATAATAACTGTATTGATTAAAAATACAGTATTTTAAATAAAGGAGCGTATTATGAAAAAGGTTGCGATTATTATGGGCTCTGACAGTGATCTGCCCGTTGTAACACCTGCGATTAAGCAGCTAAAAGAGCTGGGAATTGAAACAGAGGTAAGGGTCATGAGCGCCCACCGTACGCCCAAGGAGGCCAATGAATTTTCCTCTAAGGCGATTGAAAACGGTTTCGGCGTTATTATAGCCGCCGCCGGTATGGCTGCCCATCTGGGCGGAGTTCTGGCTGCGTCAACAACGCTTCCGGTCATCGGTATTCCCTGTTCGGCAAAGGTGCTTGACGGTATGGACGCAATGCTTGCAACCGTTATGATGCCTCCCGGAATACCTGTGGCGACCGTGGGCGTTAACGCTGCCAAAAACGCGGCAATCCTTGCGGCGGAGATCATTGCCGTAGGGGATGACGGGCTTATGAAAAAGCTCCAGGAGATGAGGCAGGAAATGTCCCGCCAGGTGCGTGAAAAGGACGCCGCCCTGCAGGAAAAGCTAAAGGAGATATAACGTATGAATAAAAGTTTCAGTGAAAGCTATGCCAAAGCGGGCGTTGACGTAACGGCTGGTTATGCGTCTGTCGAGCTTATAAAATCTCATGTTAAGCGTACGAATATTCCCGGGGTTCTGGGCAGTATCGGCGGCTTCGGCGGTATGTTTGAACTGCCGCTTAGTGAATATAAAAATCCTGTTCTTGTTTCCGGTACCGACGGCGTCGGAACAAAGATCAAGCTTGCTTTTCTTATGGACAAGCACGATACAGTGGGTATTGACTGTGTTGCCATGGGCGTGAACGACGTTGCTTGTTCCGGCGCAAAGCCGCTGTTTTTCCTGGACTATATCGCCTGCGGCAAGAATTATCCCCAAAAGATCGAACAAATCGTGTCCGGCGTGGCTGAGGGCTGCGTTCAGGCAGGCTGCGCTCTGGTGGGCGGAGAGACGGCGGAACACCCCGGTCTCATGCCTGAGGAGGAATACGACCTTGCGGGATTTACTGTAGGTATCGGAGAAAAGGATAAGCTGGTATCCGGTGAGGATCTGAAGGCCGGTGACGCCGTTATCGGCGTGGCTTCATCAGGCGTTCATTCCAACGGCTTCTCACTGGTCAGAAAAGTGTTTAATATAGATGAAAAGACCATCGCCGTTAAGTATGATGAGCTGGGAAAGACGCTGGGAGAGGAGCTTATCACGCCTACAAGGATCTATGTAAAGCCTCTGCTTGCTCTTATGGATAAGGTTAAGGTAAACGCCATAAGCCATATAACCGGCGGCGGTTTTTATGAAAATGTTCCGAGGATGTTAAAGGACGGCTTTACAGCCGTGATTGAAAAGGATAAATGCTTTAAAAAGCCTATTTTCGACCTGATTGCCAAAACAGGAAATATCCCGGAAAGGGATATGTACAATACCTTTAATATGGGTACGGGACTTGTTCTTGCGGTTGACGCCGGAAAAGCAGACGAGGCCGTGCGCATTCTTAAGGAAAACGGAGAGCAGGCGGCAATCGTGGGTGAGATCAGATCCGGCGAAAAAGGTGTGGAGTTGGTTTGATGAATATAGTGGTGCTTGTATCCGGCGGCGGTACAAATCTTCAAGCGCTGATTGACGCACAGAAACGCGGAGAAATAAAAAACGGCAGGATAACCTGCGTGATTTCATCAAAACCCGGAGCGTACGCGCTGGAGCGGGCTGAGAAAAACGGCATAGCCACAAGGGTTATCCCACGTAAAGATTATGATGATATTCATACATACACAAAAGCCGTTAAGGATGCTTTGCTGGAGGAGAAAGCGGACCTGGTGGTCTATGCAGGTTTTATGATCATCCTTGATTCACAAGTGGTGGAAGCTTTTGCTGGCAAAATGATGAATGTTCATCCGGCGCTTATTCCCTCCTTCTGCGGCAAGGGCTTTTACGGCCTCCGCGTACATGAGGCTGTTTTGCAGAGCGGAGTGAAACTGACGGGCGCGACGGTACATTTTGTGACCGAGGACTGTGACGCCGGTCCTATCATTGCGCAGAAGGCTATACCCGTTCACGATGACGATACACCTGAATCCCTGCAGAAAAGAGTTATGGAGCAGTGCGAGTGGAAAATTCTTCCACAGGCCGTCTCCCTATTCTGCCAGGGCAGGATTAAAATTATAGGTAATAAAACGCAAATCATCTGAGGTGAAAGAATGGAAATAACAACTCTTGAAAAGGAACTGAGCACAAATTCATACCCGGGCAGGGGAATTGTTCTGGGTAAATCCAAGGACGGTAAAAATGCCGTTATCGCTTACTTTATTATGGGCAGGAGTGTAAACAGCCGCAATCGTATTTTTGAAGAAAACGACAGGGGCGGCATCCGTACAAAAGCCTTTGACGAGGCGAAAATGGAGGACCCGTCGCTGATTATCTATAATCCTGTGCTTAAGCTGGACGGCAAAACGATTGTTACAAACGGTGACCAGACGGACACCATTTATGATTTTATGCGTCAGGGTCACTGCTACCGCCATGCCCTTTTAACAAGGGAATATGAGCCGGACGAGCCTAATTATACGCCGAGAATTTCCGGAGTCGTCAAGCCAAACGGTGATTATGTGCTTTCCATTCTCAAATCAAATATGGGAAAGCCACAGTGTCTGAGATTTTTCTATGAATATCCTGCGTGTGCAGGTATCGGTCACTTCATTCATACATATAAATGTGATGGAGACCCGATTCCGTCCTTTGAGGGGGAGCCTGTGCCTGTTGAGATCGACGGTGATATTGACAGCTTTACCGATAAGATATGGGTGAATCTTAACGATGACAACAAGGTTTCACTTTTCACGCGCTTTATTAACCTTGAAACCGGTGAAGAGGAAACAAGAATTATAAATAAGAATAAATAAAACGAAGGGTGGCTTATGTCACCCTAAATGTGTTTTTGGAGGTATATCAGATGAAAGTGTTAGTAGTAGGCGGCGGCGGAAGGGAGCACGCCTTAATCAGAAAGATCAAGGAGTCTGACAGGGTTGATTCCATTGCCTGCTGTCCCGGCAACGGCGGTATATCCTATGACGCCGAGTGCTATGATGTATCGGCAACGGATATTGACGGCGTGGTAAAGCTTGCAAAGGATATTCAGGCGGATTTTGTGGTAGTCGCTCCTGATGATCCGCTTGTAGCCGGCATGGTGGACGCGCTGAATGAAGCCGGTTTCGCTACCTTCGGTCCCACGGCGGATGCGGCAATGATTGAGGGTTCGAAGGTTTTTTCAAAAAATCTGATGCTTAAATATAACATACCCACCGCTGAATACAGGGTTTTTGATAACGCGGACGACGTTATCGCTTATCTTAAGGAGAAAAATGAATTTCCGGCAGTAATCAAGGCGGACGGTCTGGCGCTGGGCAAGGGCGTTATTATTCCCGAAAGTCTTGAAGAGGCTGTTGCCGGAGTTAAGGAGATCATGGAGGATAAGATTTTCGGTGAGTCCGGCAACCACGTGGTCGTTGAGGAATTTCTGACCGGACCTGAAGTCTCCGTTCTTGCTTTTACCGACGGAAAATGTGTAAAGCCCATGGTATCGTCCATGGACCATAAAAGGGCGCTGGACGGTGACAAGGGCCTTAACACCGGAGGAATGGGAACCGTTTCACCGAATCCCTATTATACCGAGGAAGTCGCGAGAGAATGTATGGAAAAGATCTTTATTCCCACAATCCAAGCGATGAATGAAGAGGGCAGGACATTCAAGGGCTGTCTGTATTTCGGACTGATGATTACGCCTAAGGGGCCTAAGGTAATTGAATATAACTGCCGTTTCGGTGATCCGGAAACCCAAGTGGTCCTGCCGAGACTGAAAACGGATATTATGGATATCTTTGAGGCAATCAATAAGCAGACGCTTTCAGATCTTGACATAGAATGGTCTGATGAAGCCAGTGCCTGCGTGATTATGGCATCCGGCGGCTATCCGAAATCGTATCCAAAGGGTATTGAAATTACAGGGCTTACAGACGGACAGCTTGACGGCGTAACGGTTTATCACGCCGGAACTGCCGTTAAGGATGGAAAGCTCGTAACCTCCGGAGGACGTGTATTGGGCGTTACCGCTTTGGGCAATACTCTGGAAGAAGCCCTTGAAAAATCCTATGATGCCGTAAATCAGATTCATTTTGAGAACGCCCATTACAGAAAAGACATCGGTCAGAGAGCGCTTAACGCGTTGAAATAATATGAACAATTCGTGAAGTTTTACAATTTGTTGTTGACAATTATACAAAACGGAATTATACTGTATCATACAGTTTAATAAGTTACAAAAGCAGAGGTTGGTTTTATGGCAACTGTAAAGAAAAGTAAAAAGAAGATTATTATACCGATTTGCATTGTACTGGTTATAGCAATCATTGTCGGTGTAGCTTTCGGTGTTTCCGCGGCTACCAGCGGAGAAGAGGTATCGCTTTATACGATCTCTACGGATGATATCTATGAAAGCGTTTCTCTTACCGGTCAGGTATCCTCCGGAACGGAAAAAGAGTATAAGGTGGCCACTGTTGCAACGGTAAAGGAAGTTTTTGTTCAGCCGGGCGATAAGGTTAAGAAGGGAGATGTTCTCGCCACCTTTGAGACGGAATCTCTGGACAGCCAGATAAGCACTCTGCGCTCCAGCTACAATGACGCTGTAAGCAGTTACAACGAGGCGGTCAAGGCACAGAAGGAAGCGAAAAGCAAAGCTGACGAGCTTGAAGATCAGATTGCCGAAACGGAAAAACAGATCAGCAAGCTGAGAAACTCCGCTTCTTCAGCAACGACAACAAAGAAAAAAAATACAACGGCAAGAACAACGACTACCGAGCGCCAGACTACCAGGACAACAACGACAAGGAGAGTAACAACAACGACTACAACAACGACTTCTCCTGTATCATCGACTGAACCCGGACTTGGTTCGCTCACTGAGGCTTTGGCGGAACTGAATAAAAATCTCAGTGAAATTACAGATGATCTTGGTACTTTAGCAAGCATGACTGAAATTATTGCGCAGACGATTACAGATGCGGTTTCCAGCGGCATTTTTGACAGCGATGTCATTGCGGACCGAGTTGCCGACGCAGTTTCTCAGGCTATGCGCGACGGTATAATTGATGCCGCGAATCTGCTTGTTGAAAGTGACCTTGCCGTGGATATGATTCATTCGGCTGTTTCCGCGATAGATTTTGAAGGCATTACAAATTCGCTTATCAATTCAAATAATGTTTCATTAACTGCCGCGGAGCTCCAGCTTGCGTCTCAGGAAGCGCTTTATGCAATATATAAGGCGCAGGCGGACGATTCCGTATTAAGCGTTCAGAAAAAGGCGGTTGACGCCACAAAGATGGCTCTGGATGCGCTTGAGCAACAGCAGCAGGATATGAAAGAGGGATGGATTGCCGCGTTTGACGGTACCGTTACAGAGGTTGACGTAACGGCAGGCGTCCAGACAACTGCTCTCACAACAGGCATTAAGCTTGAAAATCTTGATTCCATGGCAGTAACCGTAAGTCTCAGTGAGTATGACGTACATAAGGTTAAGGTCGGTATGCCGGCAACGGTAACAACGGCTTACGGCACTTATGACGGCGAGGTTACTTCAATCGCTCCTACCGCTACGGGAGGCTCTTCCTCAAGCATACTGGACAGTGTAGGCTCTATGGCGGGTATAAGCGGACTTTCAAGTCTTACGGACTCAGGCGCCGGTGTTGAATGTACCGTATCTATTCCCCAGACCGATGAGAATATAATCGCCGGATTTGACGCAGATGTTGAAATAGAGACCGGCGAATATCTCGGCGTGGTGGCTGTACCGATTGAATCCATCAAACTTGAAAAAAACGGCTCATTTGTGTATCTGTATAATGAGGAGGACAATACGGTAACCAAAACACAGATTGAAACCGGTGCCGTATCGGATTTTGCATATGAGGTTACCTCCGGTCTTAAAGCGGGTGACAAAATTATTTCCGCTCCGGCTGCTGATTATGCAGAAGATACTTTTAAGGTTAAAGTTGTAAATGGGTAAGGAGATTTCAGAGTGAATATAAAAGAAAGTCTGAAAATCGCTGTTAAGTGTATCAAAGCTAACTGGATGCGAAGCCTTCTTACAATGCTGGGTATTATAATCGGTATCAGCTCTGTAATTATGATTATCGGCGCCGGCACGGGCGTTAGGGATTATATTGTAGGATTGATAGAGGATATGGGCTCTAACGCAGTACTGATCAGCGTTGACGCCACATCGGCAACGGATAATGACTATATAACCCTTGACGATGTGGAAAATATTAAAACCAAGGTTAAGGGCGTGGAGCGCTGCTCACCAATGCTGATGGGATTCGGACGGGCGACCATAGATAAAACTGCCAGTAAAGCTACGGCTATGCTGGTGGGTGTCAACAGCGACGTTCAGTTTGCGCTGACCAACTCCTGCGAATACGGGCGCTTTTTTACGGATGAGGAATATGATGCCAATGCCCCGGTAGCGGTAATCGGTATAAATTCTGCCGAAATGGCGTTTGGTTATCATGATGTAACAAACGAATATGTAACCATTTCCTCCAGCGGTAAATCAATGAAGATTAAAATATGCGGCGTTGCCAATATAGACCAGCTTACGAATTCACTGGGCGGCTCAAGTTCAATGACCAGTATGTTTACTTCCGGCACGGATGAAACCATTATTGCGTTGTTTATGCCCTGTACGACGCTTACACAGATTACGGGCGCCGAGGCGCAGCTCAGCAGTGTTTTCGTTATTGCGGAAGAGGGCTATGATTATGATGCCGTGGGAAACGCAGCCGTGAATTATCTGAAGTCAGCTCACGGCAATTATTCAAACAGTATGTACACCGCGCAGAATATGGCGACGTATGTGGAGATTGTTGATGTAATTATGTCTGTTCTGACTGCGTTTATCGCCTGCGTAGGCGCTATATCTCTTATTGTCGGCGGTATAGGTGTCATGAATATTATGCTGGTATCTGTCACCGAACGAACAAGGGAGATCGGAATCAGGAAATCACTGGGCGCTAAAACAAGAGTGATTACTCTGCAGTTCTTAACGGAGTCGGTCATTCTCTGTTTAATCGGCGGCGCGATAGGCGTTACCATAGGTATTGCCGGCGCGTTTGCGGCGTGTTCGATCATTGATATAGCGCCGAATATTACCTGGTGGCTGATTGTTGTTGCGCTGCTGTTCTCCTGCGGAGTGGGACTGTTCTTCGGAATCTATCCCGCAAGGAAGGCTGCGCAGATGAGCCCCATTGACGCGCTGAGAAGCGAATAAGGAAGAATAAATATATTTTATATCATACCCTGCATAAATCATATGCAGGGTATTTTTATGTTGCATATGTGTTGATATTATGTTAAAATTCCATTAAGGAGAATATAGATATGGAAGATGTTAAGCAGATACTTGATCAGTTCAAATTCAAAGGGGACCTTATAGAATTTAAATTATTTGGTTCCGGTCATATTAATACCACTTATATTGCAACGTATGATGAAAACGGCAAGGTCAGGCAATATATTGTCCAGAAGATCAATTCAAATGTGTTTAAGAATATTGACGCGCTTATGGATAATGTGTTTGCCGTTACTTCTTTTCTCAGAGAGAAAATAAAAGCCAACGGAGGCAATCCAAACAGAGAGACCCTGCATTTTATTAAAACCGGAGACGGTAAAAAATATTATACCTGTGAAAACGGCGACTGTTACCGGGCATACAGGTTTGTGGATAACAGTAAAAGCGTGGACAGTGTTGATTCTCCGGAAATTTTTGAGAAAAGCGGTATAGCCTTCGGGCGTTTTCAGAAATATCTTTCCGATTTCCCGGCAACAACACTGAATGAAATCATCCCGGATTTCCATAATACTGCCGTAAGATTTGAAAAAGAATTTATGCCGGCGGTAAAGGAGGATACGCAGGACAGAGCAAAGACCTGCAGGGAAGAGATCGATTTTGTTATAAAAAGGCGCGGCGACTGTTCCCGTCTTGTTGATCTGGTAAAAGAGGGTAAATTACCCCTGCGTGTCACACATAATGACACAAAGCTCAATAATGTCATTTTTGACGAAGATACGGACGACGCCATCTGTGTTATTGATCTTGATACGGTTATGCCGGGTCTTGCGCTTTATGATTTCGGCGATTCGATACGTTTCGGCGCCAACACCTGCGCCGAAGATGAAAAGGACATCTCGAAGGTTGCCATAGACCTTGATTATTTTAAAGCGTACGCAAAGGGCTTTCTCAGCGAGGCGGGCGGCAGTCTGAATCCGTGTGAGATTGACAATCTTGCCTTTTCCGCAAAGCTGATGACGTTCGAATGCGGAATGAGATTTTTGACAGATTATCTAAACGGCGATACATATTTCAGAACGGCATATCCGGAGCATAACCTTGTACGCGCCAGAAATCAGTTCGCCCTTGTCAAGGATATGGAAGATAAAATGGATGAAATGGAAGAAATTATAAAAAGCATTAAAATTTCATAATTTGTTATAGGAAATACGTCCTTAAAGGAGGACGTATTTTTGTTTCCGGCGTATGTTTTCCGCTTGCGCCGGCTGTACGCTCGGCGAAGATATAAGAGTAAAGCGTATGACATTTGCCGTGCCGGAGCTGGTTGTATATCACGGGTATAATAACAGAAAGGAGGACAGGTATATAGAAATATATATACCTGTAAAGCTTGAAAAATGAAAATTGCGGTAATGGGCTACAGCGGCTCGGGCAAGTCCACCCTTGCGAGAATATTGTCAGAGCATTACGGTATTCCCGTTCTTCATCTTGACACCGTCCAGTTCCTGCCCGGCTGGGAAATCAGAGACGATGAAGAAAAACGGAAAATCGTAGCAGACTTTATGAAAAAAGAAAGCTGGGTGATAGACGGAAATTACAGCGGCTTGTATAAAAAGGAAAGGCTGGAGCGGGCGGACTGCATCATCATACTCAGTTTCAACCGCTTTTTCTGCTTCAAATCAGCTTTTAAAAGATATCTTGAAAACAGGGGAAGCTCACGCACCGATATGGCGGATGGCTGCGATGAAAAATTTGACCTTGAATTTGCCTGGTGGATTCTTTTTCAGGGCAGAACAAGGAGGAGAAGAAAAAGCTATAAAGATATATATAATCAGTATAAGGCAAAGACCCTTTGGTTTACCAAAAGGTCGCAGGTAAATGATTATATAAATTCTTTGAAAAATGAAAATACGGTTCAATAATTTTACAGTCTCCTGCCAATACTATTGGCGGGAGTTTTTATATGTTTTTTATAGACTTTCGGCAGTGTTGTTTTTGACATTTTCAACGGTTATGTACATAAAAAGTAAAGGGAGATTTATGTGCAGTACAGTAAGGTCGAAATATGCGGAATCAACACGAGTCAGCTCAAGGTGCTTAAAGAAAGTGAAAAGATGGAGCTTTTAAAAAAAGCCCACGCAGGGGATAAAAAAGCGAGGGAGGAGCTTATCAACGGCAATCTCCGGCTTGTCCTGTCCGTTATACAACGTTTTTCAAACCGCGGGGAGAATATGGACGATCTGTTTCAGGTGGGCGTGATCGGTCTGATAAAAGCCATTGACAATTTTAATCTGGATTTGGATGTGAAGTTTTCCACATACGCCGTCCCGATGTGTATCGGAGAGATACGGCGCTTTCTGCGTGACAACAACGCGGTGCGGGTTTCACGGTCCATGCGGGATACTGCTTACAAGGCGATGCAGGTAAAGGAGCGGCTGATCAATGAAAACCAGAAGGAGCCCACTGTGGAGGAAATCGCCAAGGAGCTGGGAATGAAAAAGGCTGACGTGGTGCTTGCTTTAGAGGCAATCGTGGACCCGGTATCTCTTTACGAACCCGTCTATTCCGACGGCGGCGATACGATTTATGTCATGGACCAGGTGGGTGATTCCAGTACCGACAGCGACTGGATAGACGAGATCATGATAAAGGATGAGATAAGCAAGCTGGATGATCGGGAACGCAATATCATGTACCTGCGTTTTATGCAGGGAAAAACGCAGATGGAGGTCGCCAAGGAGGTGGGCATTTCCCAAGCGCAGGTCTCCCGTCTTGAAAAAAACGCTTTAAAAAGAATCAAAGGGCATTAAAATCCCAGCGTAAGATAACAAAACACGCCTATGCGGAATTTTCGCATAGGCGTGTTTGTTTATGTTTTATTCATTTGCGTTTGCTTCGGCTATTACTTTTTGCGCAATGTGCTCCGGCGCTCTTTCATAGCGGGCGAATTCCGTGGTGAAAGAGCCTCTGCCCTGCGTGATCTGGCGCATGGAGGTGGAGAAGGTGGTCATTTCCGCCTCGGGAACTTCGGCTATGATTTCCTGATTACCGTCAGAGGTGGGCGTCATGCCCAGAACTCTGCCGCGTCTGCGGTTGATGTCGCCGATGATATCGCCCATGGCGTCGTCGTTTACCACTGCCTTAAGCGTGACGATGGGTTCAAGGATAACGGGCATGGCGTTGCTGATACCTTCCTTAAATGCAAGGCTCGCCGCCATTTTAAAGCTCATTTCGCTGGAGTCAACCGGGTGATAAGAACCGTCATAAAGCGTTGCTTTAACGCCGACCATCTTATAACCGGCAAGTACACCGGACTCCATACACTCTCTGAGTCCCTTTTCAACGGCTGGGAAGAAGTTTTTGGGAACGGAGCCGCCAACGACTCTTTCGGCAAAGACAAGTTCCTCCGTATCATAGGGTTCAAATTCAATAAATACGTCACCGAACTGACCGTGACCGCCGCTCTGCTTCTTATGTCTGCCCTGAGCGGAAACTTTTTTGGTGATGGTTTCTCTGTAAGCCACTTTCGGCGTGGAGAGGGTCGCCTCAACGGAGAATCTGTCTTTCAGGCGTGATACGGCGACTTCAAGCTGCTGTTCGCCCAGACCGGAAAGTATCTGCTGATGGGTTTCCGTATTATTGCTGAATTTAAGGGACGGGTCCTCCTCGGAGAGTCTGAGCAGACCGGAAGCGATCTTTTCCTCCTCGCCCTTTTTAACTGCCTTAATTGCCATCTTATATGTAGGAACAGGGACAGCCACGCCGTCAAGCTTTACTACATTATCGGGAGAGCACATGGTATCGCCGGTTGAAAATCCGCCGAGCTTCGTTACGGCGCCGATATCACCTGCAGTGAGTTCGGTAACCTCGGTCTGCTTGGAGCCGAACATTTTGACGATCTTTCCCATACGCTCCTCTTTGCCGGTTCGCGCGTTATAAGCAGGGACGGAAGAAGTGATCTTTCCGCTGACAACTTTAAAGAAATTCAGTTTGCCTATAAAAGCGTCCGATACAGTTTTAAAGCAGATCGCCGCAAGGGGACCGTTTTCGTCAGCGGCAAGCTCAACAGGCTCGCCGTTACTGTCAATGGCATATTCAGATGACGGAGCGGGGCAAACGTCCGCAATGAAATCCAGCAGCATATCGCAGGCTACTCCCGTAAGGGCAGAAGCCGCGAATACCGGGATGATTGAGCCGTCAGCCATACCGAGTTTTACGCCTTTTATCTTATCTTCCCGTGTGAGCTCCTCTCCCTCAAAATATTTTTCCATAAGCTCTTCATCGGTTGATGCCACCGCTTCGGCAAAAACTGCCTTGATGGCTTCAAAACGCGCAGCGTCAGCAGGCTCAGGCATTACCTCTTTTTTTGAGCCGTTGTCATACACGTAGGCTTTTCCCTCAATTAT
>JAGHJI010000070.1 GCA_017886765.1 Eubacterium sp. | reverse complement strand
GGGCTAAAGGAGAACAGTAAAATGAAAATCGCAGATTTTCCCCAGTCAATCATTGATGAGAATGTTGACTACACCGTAAAAGAGATCACAAATGTGATCAAAAAGTACGGACCCCGTGAGTCAGGCAACGAGAACTGCCTTGCGGCTGAAAAACATATTAAAAAGGAAATGGATACCTTTTGTGATGAAACACGCTTTGAGTCCTATAAGATGGCCCCAAAGGCATTTTTGCATTGGACGAAGCTGGTTTCCGCGGCAATCTTTCTTGCGGTGGTGGTCTGCGGTATTCTCGTATTCACAAGCGTTATCAGCTTTTTTGTCGCGCAGTGTATCGTTTGCGGGTTTATTTTTGTAGGTCTTTTCATAACGGTAATGGAATTTCTTATGTACAAACGCTTTATGGACCCTTTTTACAAGAAAGTGGAGGGACATAATCTGCTCGGTGTAAGAAAGCCGAGGGGCGAGGTGAAGAGAAGAATCGTAATCAGCGGTCATATAGATTCCGCTTATGAATGGCGTCATATTTATTACGGAAAGAAATTCCCGCTTATGACCATACTGATGGGCTGGACGATTGGCGGAGCCGTTATCTCCTTCGTTTTAGCCGTTATCACGATTATCGCAAACTTTGTTGATATGGGCGCTTTCGGCGAATTTATGCTTAATTACAGCTACTATTTCCATTTCCTTACTGCTCTTGCGATGGTTACGCTTTTCCTTTTTGTTGATTTTAAGACCATTTCCCCGGGCGCTAACGATAACCTGACCGGCACATATGCCGCGGTAGCTGCCCTGCGTATGCTGGATATGGCAGGCGTTGATTTTGAAAATACCGAGGTCTGCGCCATGATTACCGACGGTGAGGAGGCAGGACTCAGAGGCTGCAAGCAGTGGGCGAAGGACCACTATGACGAGTATGTCAATAGCGGTGTTGAGACCGCAGTGCTTTGTGTTGACACCCTTACTGATCTGGAATATCTTAATGTTTATAACAGGGATATGACCGGCACCGTTAAGCATAATGAAAAATTCAGCCAGCTTGTTATGGACTCCGCTATAGAGGCGGGTCACGATGACCTTAAGTTCGCCAACGTATTCTTCGGTTCATCAGACGCCGCTGCATTTACCCAGGCGGGTATTACGGCTACCTGTCTTGCCGCTATGGACCCTGCTCCTGCGGATTATTATCATAACCGCCGTGACAGCTATGACAGGCTTGTGCCTGAGGCAATCAAAACAGGCTATGAGGTCATTCTTTCAACGATCTTCAATTTCGATGAAAAAGGTCTAGGCGATTAATGAATAGAAACTGCTTATAAATAAAACCGTCTGCCGATTATACGGCAGACGGTTTTTGTTTGGCAACATCAGAGAATAAATGAAATGGCAGGTTCAAAAACCTGCCATTTATTGCGTAATAATTTGGAAATTCTAAATATGTAACGCTTTTCAGCAAATCATACCTCCCTCGATCCATCTCATAACCGAGGGGTATTCTTCCTTGTAATTATCAAGCTGTTCGTGATTGGTGTCAATGAACGCCTGCATTTCCTCATAATCCTCAAAATCGAATACAAAGTCCTGCTCAAATTCATATGTGGCGGTGAACATATAGTCAAACAGATCATCGGCGGAAAATTCCTCCAGCATCTTGTCCGCAGTGATTTCCGTGGTGTAGTCCAGGGCGTTTTTCATAGTGACTTCAAAATCGTCCTCGTCCGTTTCTATCTCCTCATGGTTTTCACAGTAGGAAAGGATATCGTCCTCACCAAAGCCCAGATTCTGCAGATGCTCCAGCACGTCCTCAAAACCTGTTTCGTTTACTTCATCGTAAAGTCTGTAAATGAATTCGCCCACAAGATTCTGGAGCGCTACGGCTTTCATTACGGCGTCGATTTCATGCCCATCTTCATCGGTAATGACAAAACCGACCTCCTTAAAATTATCCCATATAAGCTCATAGAAGCATCTGTGCTGTTCTTTCTCCTCAAATATTGCCTCGTGAATATAATCTTCAATGTTCATTTTTTATTTCTCCTCCGGTTTTTTCGTCGTGTAATAACTTCAGTTTTGTTTATACACATATTGTAACCGATATATAGGATAATTTCAATATTGCAATGCAAGTTTATATAAGTTATAATTGATTTTGATTGGAGTGATTTATTTTGCAGATTAAGATTACAAGCGGCGACAGCTATGCCGTGCTGAATACCGACGGCGCACAGCTGAATTCCCTTACCAAAGACGGCAGGGAATATCTGTGGCAGGGCGATCCGGCTTACTGGGCGGGTCAGGCTCCCGTCTGTTTTCCCATCGTAGGCGTTTTGCCAAACGGAAAAGCCAGGGCTTTCGGCAGAGAATGTAATATGAAGCGTCACGGTATTGCAAGAATAAATCCCTTTGAAATTTGTGAACAGCATAAAAACAGTGTGACCTTTGTTCAGACAAGCAGTGAAAAGACAAAAAAACAGTTTCCTTTTGATTACGAGTTGAAGATAAAATATACGATTGTGGGAAATACTGTTACTAATACGTATATCATTACGAATACGGGGAAGGAAAAACTCCCGTTTGTAATAGGCGGTCATCCAGCGTTTAACTGTCCTCTTGACAGTGACGAGCGCTTTGAGGATTACAAGGTCATATTTGACAGGCCGGTATGCAAGCCTTGCTTCAGACCGGACCATGATACCGGACTGGTTGACCCGCAGAAGACCTATGACGTGATGCACGGCGGCGATACTCTTGCATTGTGTCACGATCTGTTTGAGGAAAAGGACGCGCTTATCTTTGAAAACTGCGAGGCGAAATCTGTGACCCTCACCGGTAAAAACGGCAGGGGAGTCCGGCTGGAATTTCAGGATATGAGAAACCTCCTTATCTGGTCCGCTGTGGGCAACGCGCCGTTTGTTGCCCTGGAGCCCTGGACAGGCATTTCAAGCTGCCTGGATGAAAATGACATTTTTGAGAATAAAAGGGGAATGACAGTGCTTTCCCCGGATGAAACGGTATCTTTTAAATTTAAAATAACAATGATTTAACAATTTATTTATAATATATTGCTAATATTGAATTACAAGGTGATGGAATGAATTACGGCTTTTTCAGGGTGGCCTCAGCGTCTTTGAAATTAAAGGTGGCGGACCCCGATTACAATAAAGAAGAAATCAAAAAGGCGATCGACTATGCTCTTGCGGAGGAGGCCAGGCTCCTGGTCACACCGGAGCTTTCGGTTACGGGTTACACCTGCGCCGATCTGTTTTTCAAGAAATCGCTGCAGCATTCTGCTCAGGACGCGCTGAAAGATATTGCCGCTTATTCAAAGAATAAAAACATCTGCGTTATTGTGGGTATGCCCGTGCCTTTTTATAACAGCTTATACAACTGCGCTGTTGTTGTGTATAACGGCGCGGTCCGCGGAATCGTTCCGAAAACGCATATCGCAAACTATAACGAATTTTATGAAAAACGGTGGTTTGCGTCAGGCAGTCAGTTTGAAACCTGTCAGGATATCCGTTTCTGCGGATTTGATACCAAAATCGGAAACCAGATTTTTGATCTGGGCAACGGAACGGTTTTGGGCATTGAAATTTGCGAGGATTTGTGGGTGCCTGTTCCGCCAAGCAGCAGGCTGGTACTGCACGGCGCCAATCTGATTGCCAATCTCTCTGCCAGCGACGAATATGTTTCAAAAGCGCAGTACAGACATGATTTAATCTTAAACCAGTCCGCCCGGTGTATCTGCGGCTATGTTTACGCAGGGGCTTCCGTTTATGAAAGCACCACCGATCTGGTTTTCAGCGGCGCGACCGTGATTGCCGAAAACGGAGCCGTCCTTTCCGAAGGCGAGCGATTTTGCAGGGACAATATTGTTACCGTTGCCGATATAGATACAGAGAAGCTTACGGC
>JAGHJI010000069.1 GCA_017886765.1 Eubacterium sp. | reverse complement strand
GGCAAGACCTCCATTCTTGACGCCATCAGGGATACGGACGTTACCTCCACGGAGGCAGGCGGTATTACTCAGGCGATCGGCGCATATCAGGTGGTGAGCAACAACAGCAAGATCACCTTCCTTGATACGCCGGGACACGCCGCTTTCACCGCCATGAGAGCCAGGGGAGCTATGGCGACGGATATAGCCGTGCTTGTTGTGGCGGCGGACGACGGTATTATGCCCCAGACGGTTGAGGCGATCAATCACGCCAAAGCAGCAGGCGTCGACATTATTGTCGCCATTAATAAAATGGATAAAGAAGGCGCTAATCCCGACAGGATTATGCAGCAGCTGACAGAGCACGATCTTGTTCCCGAGGAATGGGGCGGAGATGTAATATGTGTTCCTGTTTCTGCAAAGACTAAGATGGGCATTGATAAGCTTCTTGAAACCATTTTGCTGGTAGCGGAGATGGCGGAGCTTAAAGCCAATCCAAACAGAACGGCAAAGGGCGTTGTCATTGAGGCGAAGCTGGATAAGGGCAGAGGTCCTGTGGCGACTCTTCTCGTTCAGAACGGTACACTGCACTCCGGTGATATTATAGTTGCCGGAACTGCTGTAGGTAAAATAAGGGCGATGACCGACTATCACGGCAATCCGGTTGACGATGCGGGCCCGTCGGTACCTGTCGAGGTAATGGGCCTTGACAGTACGCCTATGAGCGGTGATGAGTTCAATGCGGTATCCGATGAAAAACTTGCCAGAACTCTGGTTGAGCAGAGAAGGGAAAAGGCGAAGGAAGAGGAATTCAAACTCTTCCATAAGGTTACGCTGGATACGCTCTTTGACACCCTCCAGGAGGGCGAGATGAAGGAGCTGAATATAATCATTAAAGCCGATGTGCAGGGCTCTGTCGAGGCTGTTAAGCAGTCGCTTCTTAAGATTGAGAACGATGAGGTCAATGTCAAAATCGTTCACGGAGCTGTCGGTACGGTAAATGAAAGTGACGTTATGCTTGCCAATGCGTCAAACGCTGTCATCGTTGCCTTTAATACAGGTGTTGATCCGATAGCGGTTGACAACGCCCAGCGTGACGGAGTGGAGATTAAATCTTATAATATTATTTATGACGCCATTGAGGATATCGAGCGCGCAATGCGCGGAATGAGAGCACCTAAGTACCGTGATGTCGATACAGGCGAGGCGGAGGTAAGAGAGGTTTATAAGATCTCCTCCGCAGGTACGATCGCAGGCTCATTGGTTACCTCCGGTACGATAAAACGCGACGGTAAGGTCAGAGTTGTACGAAACGGAAAGCAGATCGCTGACGTTAAGCTGGCTAATCTGAAGCGTTTCAAGGATGAGGTAAAAGAGGTCTCATCGGGCTATGAATGCGGTATCAGCCTTGAGGGCTGGGACGATATTCAGGCCGGCGATATCCTTCAGGCATATATTGTTGAGGAATACAGGGATTAATTATGGCTGGTTTTCATATTGACAGAATATCTGAGGATATTAAAAGAGAAATTGTTTCAATCATGCGTGAGCTTAAGGACCCGCGGATCCATCCGATGCTGACTGTTGTAAAAGTTGAGGTCAGCGGGGACTTGAGCTATGCGAAAATTTATATCAGCGCTATTGAGGGAATAGAAGCAGCCAAAAGTTCCGTAAAAGGACTGGAAAGCGCCCAGGGCTATATAAGAAAGCAGCTGGGTACAAGGCTCCATCTGCGTAAGAGTCCCGAGCTGAAATTTATTGCTGACGATTCTATTGAAAAAGGTATGGACCTTTTTGAGAAGATCAAGGAAATTAACCATGAGAATTGATGTAAAAGAGTGTGCTGAAATTCTTGCACAGAAGGATAATATTCTGATACTGACCCATGCCCACCCGGACGGGGACACGCTGGGCTGCGGCTTTGCGCTTTGCCGTGCTCTGTTAAAAATGGGTAAGATCTGCTCGGTGATTAATTCGGACGAAATCCCGAAGAAATATAATTATCTCTATAAGGATATTGCTCCGATTAAATTCAAGCAGGATTATGTGGTGGCGGTGGATGTCGCTACGGAAAACCTCCTGGGAACACTGGAGGGTCAGTACCATATCGATATGTGCATAGACCATCATACGACAAATACGGAATACGCGGATATGCTTTTGCTTGAGGATGTTCCGGCCGCCTGCCAGATCGTTTTTGAGGTGATCAAGGCGCTTGGCGTGGAAATTGATTCCAAAATGGCAGGCTGTCTTTATACCGGTCTTACAACGGACACGGGCTGTTTCCGCTACGCCTCCACAACGGCGGCGACTTATTACGCCGCGGCGCAGCTTATCGAGCTGGGCGCGGATAACGGAAAAATAAACCGTATCATGTTTGAGACCAAGAGCAAAACATACGCAAGGCTTGAAAGGCTTGCTCTTGACTCCATGCGTTTTTATGAGGATGAGCGCGTTGCCATTATCACGATTACGCAGGAGATGTATAAGCTCACCGGCTCAAACGAGCAGGAGACGGAGGCGATCGCTCCTCTGACAAGACAGATTGAGGGCGTGGAGATCGGCGTAACCATCAGGGAGAAACCCGACGGTACCTGCAAAGCCTCCATCCGCACCTATGACAGCGTCAATGCCGCTCAGTTTGCCAAGGAATTCGGTGGCGGCGGACACAGTCAGGCGGCGGCGTGCAGATTTGACTGCGGCGTAAAGGAAGCCCGGGAAAAAATTGTGCAAAAGTGCGGAGAGTTTCTTAAATGACCGGAATCATCTGCGTGAATAAGGATAAGGACATAACCTCTTTTTCCGCTGTTTCCAGGCTGCGCGGAATAACCGGGGAAAGAAAAGCCGGCCATACCGGTACGCTTGACCCCATGGCAACGGGCGTTCTGCCCGTTATGCTGGGAGGAGCCACAAGGTTTCTCGATTATCTGCCGGACAGCGACAAGGGCTACCGAGCCGGTTTTATTCTCGGTAAAACCACGGACACCCTGGATATTACCGGGAACATTACCGGAGAAAATGAGGTAAACGTGACAGAGCGTGATGTGGATAATACGCTCAATACATTCAGGGGCGTTATCTCACAGGTGCCGCCTATGTATTCCGCCGTTTCAGTAGACGGCAAACGGCTTTACGACCTTGCCAGAAAGGGCGTTGAGGTTGAAAGGCCGTCACGCCGTGTGGAGATAAAAAGGCTGGAGCTTGCCGGTGTTTCCGACGGTGAATACACAATAGATGTTTTGTGTACAAAGGGTACATATATCAGAACCCTTATTGACGACATAGGCAGGGCGCTGGGCTGCGGAGCAGTAATGACAAGCCTTACGCGTACCGCTGCCATGGGCTTTACCCTTGACGATTGCGTGACCCTTGAGGAACTGCAGAAAAGAAAGGACAGCGGCATTCCCTTTGACGACGTCTTGATTGATATTGAAAAAATGTTTGCTGTTTATGACAGTGTTTTCGTTTCTCCGGCGCAGGCAAGACGTTTTTCAAACGGCGGTGCGCTTTCGCAGGACAGGATAAATAAACCGCTCTCACCGGGCTTATACAGAGTTTACTCGCAGGAGGGTCTGTTTCTCGGATTGGGGGAGCTTAATGCCCAAAAGCGTGAACTTTCGGTAAAAAGGCTTTTGGTAAGACGAGATTAAAACTATGTGTAAGGATAAACTTGAGGATAAAAAGAGAATAGCGGTGGCGTTGGGCGATTTTGACGGTATGCACAAGGCGCACCGGACAGTTGTTACAGGCGCGGATAACGTCACCGTCTATTGCGTGAACAACCGGTTTTCACTCTTGCAGAAGAGTATTTTTGAAAAACGGTATCCGAATACCGTATTCGCTGATTTTGACGAGCTTAAAAATCTGTCCGGTCAGGAGTTTATTGAAAAGATACTTCTTAAGAAGTTTAACGCCGGAATCATTCTATGCGGCTTTAATTTCCGGTTCGGCAGGAATGCCGGATGGACGGCTCTTGACCTGAGAGAATATCTTGAAAAAAAAGACGTTTGGGTCAGAATCCTGGACCATCTCGATTTTGACGGCGCGCCCATTTCTTCTACAAGAATAAGGGAAGCCGTTGCCTACGGTGAGATAGAAAAGGCAAATCAAATGCTGGGTTATCATTTCACCTTTGAGGCAGAGGTGATCGAGGGGGATAAAAGAGGCGGAAAGATTATCGGCTATCCCACCATAAACCAGCATCTGCCCCGGGGACTTGTTATACCCAAATTCGGGGTATATGAGAGCAGAACTTTTGTTGACGGCAGGGAATACAAATCCTTCACCAACATCGGTCAGCGTCCTACCTGGAAGGTGGATATACCGCTCAGCGAGACGCACATATTTGATTTTGACGGGGATTTGTACGGCAGATGCGTCAGGATTGAGCTTGTCAGATATTTAAGAGAGGAAAAGAAATTTTCATCGGTTGATGAGGTAAGGGCTCAGCTTGATTATGATAAAAGCAGTATTATTTGATTTTGACGAAACCCTGCAGGACAGAACGGCAGCCTTTGAAAAGTATATGGATACTTTTTTTGCCGATTTCTGCCCGGATATCAGCGGGGATGAAAAGGAAAAAAGAAAAGAAGAGATGCGTGTTACCGGCAACGGCGGATATGTGAACCGTGAGGAATGGTATGCAAATCTGATAAAGAGCTGGAACTGGACCGACGCGCCGTCCAGTAAAAAACTTGCCGAGCATTATGACACAAGGTTCGGCGACCACAATGTTATTTTTCCCGATTCAGTCAGACTCCTTAAGGAGCTGAAAAGCAGGGGATACATTACCGGCGTTATAACCAACGGACCGTCGGTCCTGCAGAATCATAAAATGGACGCCAGCGGGCTGAGACCCTATTGCGATATCGTGGTCGTCAGCGGCGATGTGGGCGTGCATAAGCCGGACCCGGCAATCTTTACATATACAGCGGAAAAATTGGGACTTAAAACGGAGGAATGCGTCTACGTGGGTGACCATCCCGTAAACGATATCAGGGGCTCTCTGGATGCCGGAATGAAAGCGATTCGTATGAACTACGGCTGGTTTAAGGACCGGGATTTAAGGGACGACGTCCCCGCCATTGAAAGTATAATAGACGTATTAAAATACGTTTAAATAAGAATAAGGAGAGTAAAAATGGAAGAACAAAACAACAATCAGTACACAAACGGTCAGAATACGGGCGGCGCCGATAACCAGAACGGCGTTTATTATCAGCCGCCCGCTGACAACAGTAATCCGCAGCAGTATTATCAGCCCCCCGCTGACAACGGCGGTATGTATCCGCCCCCTCAGCCGCCTAAGAAAAAGAATAAAGCGGGCAAAATCATAGGCATTATTCTGGGAATCATCGTATTCATATTTGTGGCTCTTTTTGTCATCGGCTTGTTTGTTGACGATTCTGAGGACGATGGATTTGTTACACAGACCACAACCCAGGCTGACGGACAGACAGGAGAGACGGAATCACAAACACAGTCCTCCGGCAGCGGTATCACCCAGGGCGTTATCAGCGATAATACGTATTCAAACGCCTTTGCCGGTTTCGGAATTGACCTTCCGGACTCCAACTGGGCTTTTGTAACCGGAGACCAGCTTTATGAAATGCTTGCCGAAAACAGTCCCCAGAGGGATGAAAACGGTGCGATCTATATTGAGTCCGAGGCGGAGACCGCCTATTATGACCTTATGATGATGAACAGCACCACGGGTACCAATATCCAGGTCATTCTTTCTGATACCAACGCGGTTGCGGGCGTTATTACGTCAGAGGATCTGTACCTCAGCAACGCCACAAGCAGCCTGGCTGATTCCACCACCGTGATCGGGGACACCTATGACCTGACCATCGCAGGAGAGAATTATAAGGCGGTCAATGTTGACTATACGTCCTACGGCACGACCCAGACCCTTGCCGTCAGAAAGGTCGGCAGCGACTTTGTCTGCCTTATCGTGACCGTATACAGCGGACTGGATATGAACGGCACGGAGTATTATACCAATTTGTTTTACGCGGTATAACCGGCATTAAAAAATGGTTGACAACCTTTATTCTATCTGATATAATATCTAAGCCTTTGGAAACAGGGGCAATCCTTGTCTATGCCGCTGAGCATAGGCCAAAAGACCAGAAGGAGGTGCTGAAGAATGGCATTAAAGAATTACGAAATCGTATTGGTTTTCTCCCTTGCAAACGGAGAAGAGAATGTTGAGAGACTTAAGGAAAAGTTTACAGATCTCATCAGCAAAAATGGCACTCTCGGCGAAGTTGAAACATGGGGCAAGCGCAAGCTGGCTTATCCGATCAACTACGAGACCGAGGGATATTACATGGTTATTGATTTCGCCTGTGAGGAAAGCTTCCCTGCAGAGCTTGACCGTGTAATCAACATCACTGACGGCGTGCTCCGTTCACTGATCGTTGCCAAGGGCGAGTAACGGAGGGCTTGTGTAATGATTAATTCTGTTGTACTTATGGGCAGATTAACGTATGAGCCGGAACTGAGAACGACGTCAAACGGTCTTTCCGTAATCAGCTTTCAGATTGCCTGTGACAGACAGTATCAGGCAAAGGGCGAGGAAAGACGCGCCGATTTCATTGATGTTACCGCATGGAGACAGACCGCTGAGTTTGTTTCACGCTATTTCCACAAAGGGTCAATGATTGCCATCGAGGGTTCTATCCAGACTGACAATTTCACTGACAAGGACGGAAATAAGAGAAAATCTGTAACAGTTGTTGCAAACAACGTATCATTCTGCGGCTCAAAGGCGGAGAGTGGTACCACCAATCCCGCATTCTCACAGCCTGCACCAAGTTATGCAAGCGCTGATAATTCGGATTTTGAAGAAATCGTTGATGATGACGACGATTTACCATTTTAAAGGAGGAAACTGATTATGGCATACAATAAAGCCAACGGACCGCGCAAGGGTCGCAAAAAGGTTTGCACTTTCTGCGTTGAAAAGGTTGAGGTTATCGACTATAAGGACGTTACAAGGCTTAAGAGATTTGTTTCTGAAAGAGCAAAGATTCTTCCCCGCCGTGTAACAGGTACCTGCGCGAAGCATCAGAGAGAGCTTACCACAGCTATCAAGAGAGCAAGACATCTGGCTCTTCTCCCTTACACTGCTGATTAATTTTATGAAAATAAATGCAAAAAGGCCGACGGTATTAGACCGCCGGTCTTTTCGCTTTAAGGAAGTAAAAAATACATGCGAGTTGTATGTAGATATTTTACTTGATTCAGGCTTAACTAATTATAATTTTAAAAATGTGGAGAATCTTATTCCGCCCCTAAAATCTTTTTCTTAAAAGAACACTTCGGGTGATTCTGTTAAGATAAGACTTCAGAGATGGTTTATGAACCGCACGCCAATGCATATATACTCTGAAAATCAAATAGTCTTTATACGCATTTCGCTGTTAACTGTGTGTAATATGTATGCAGTTGTTTATGGACATGTCTGTCCAACGTACGGCTCATAAATCATATCTGAAATAATTTTATTTCAGAGTGTTTACTTTGTATTTATTTTATAATGATCAAGACCGTATTCGATAAATATTGTTATTAATTCGTTTCTTGACCTATTTGTCTCCTGTGATAAGTCTTCAAGTCTGTTTACAGTTTCCTCTTTTATTCTAAGCGAAAAAGTTCTGTAACCATCTTCGCCAATGAGAGCTTTTTTATTAATAATTATTTCGTCTCTCAAGTTTTTCACCTCACTAGTATTTTATCATGGAATATTGTGGAAATATATGTTATGATAAACAACATACAAATAACAGAAAAATAACAGGAAAATAACATGCAATGCATCATTTCATTGTATATTAAATGTTATCTGGTGCTATTATATCACTAATAGATTAAAGTATAATTATCACAATTGATTAGTAATATTTGACAAGACACTAACGTGCAACTGTGGTTTCGTTTTAATATATTGTATTTTTGTTTGCATTACGGCGTGCAGATATAACAAGATTAGATTAATTTTACAAGCGAATCGCTTGCATATTGCAATATTTTTTGATATAATAATAATGAATTTATTACAGGAGGTGCATTATGGCTAAAACATCCAATGTATTTGCCCACGTTGAGCCAGAGGTAAAAGCGCAGGCGGAGAAGGTGTTAAATCAGCTTGGTATGCCCATGTCCAGCGCGATAAATGTTTTTCTGAGACAGGTGGTTTTGCATAACGGTCTGCCGTTTGAAATGAAATTGCCGGATGGAAAAGTCCTTGATGTTTCCGCTCTGGATAAAGAACAGTTTGATACTGAAATTTCAAAGGGAATTTCGGATATAAAATCAGGAAAGGTTATTGCTGCAGAAAATGTCAGGGATGAAATGCGGCAGGAATATCATTTATGAGTCGCTGGTCTGTTTTTTATTCGGATGCCGCCAGGCAGGATTTAAAAAATATTTATGAATATATTGCGTTTCAGCTGTTGGAAAAGCAAACGGCTAAAAGGCAGGTAAACAGAATAATGGACGTTATTGAGAGCCTGGATGAAATGCCGGCTCGGTTTGCTCTGTACGATGAGGAGCCGTGGCACAGCCGGGGACTCAGAAAAATACCGGTTGATCATTTCCTTGTCTTTTATACAGCGCATGTCAAAACAAATACGGTTTATATTGTTCGTATTATGTATGGCGGCAGAGATATAAGCAGACATTTGAATGAAACAAAAAGCTGACGGAAATTTATCCGCCGGCTTTTTACTTTTTAGGAGATAACGCCTGTTGAATCTGCATCCGTTCCATGCACGGATTTTTTCGCCGGACAAAGCGCAAAAAGACACAATTTATTATTGCATTGACAGACTTATAGGTATATAATTACATTGAAAAAAAGAAAGTTACGGAGTTTTATATGAAAAGCTTTATGGATAAGGATTTTCTTCTGGACACCGATACGGCAAAAAAGCTGTTTCACGAATTTGCTGAGGATATGCCTATTTGTGACTATCACTGCCATCTCAGTCCTAAGGAGATCTATGAGAACAAACAGCCGGAAAACATTTCTGACCTGTGGCTTTCCGGCGACCATTACAAGTGGAGAGCGATGAGGAGCTGCGGCGTGGAGGAAAAATACTGCACCGGTGACGCGTCCCCGAAGGAGAAGTTTGAGAAATTCGGCTATACTCTCCAGTACTGCATCGGCAATCCGCTTTATCACTGGGCGCATATTGAGCTTCAGCGCTATTTCGGTATTGATACGCCGCTGAACGCAAAAACCGCGGGAGAAATATACGACAGGGCGAACGAGGCAATCGCTAAAGGCGATTTCAGACCCCAAAGCCTGATTACTAAGAGCAACGTAAAAATCGTATGCACAACGGACGACCCTGTTGATGATCTGAAATATCATAAGCTGCTGCAAGAGGTCAGTAACTTTGACTGTAAGGTACTGCCGAGTTTCAGACCGGACAAGGCGCTTAATGCCCATCTGGACGGCTTTGCCGATTATATCAGAGAATTGGGTGTGGCAGCAGGCGTGGAGATTAAAAGCTATAAGGACGTTATTAAGGCTCTGCTGATAAGGGCTGACTATTTTCATCGTGTCGGATGCCGTGTTTCCGACCAGGCGTTTGACTATCCGCCGTACGCGGTTGCCGGTGAGGACGAGATCGAGGCAATATTCGCAAAAGCGATGCGCGGCGAAAAGCTCACGTCCGCAGAGTGTGACAAATACAGAACGCCTGTCCTCCTTGCGCTGGGTGAGAAATATCATGAGCTTGGCTGGGCGATGGAGATTCATATCGGCGCGATGAGAAACAACAATACCCTTATGTTCAATAAAATCGGAGCGGACACAGGCTTTGACTCGGTAGGGGACAGCGAGATTGCGCAGCCGCTCTCACGCTTCCTTGACGCTCTGAACAGCAGGGATAAGCTGCCGAAAACCATTCTGTTTAACCTGAATGACAAGGACAATATCGTGCTTGGCACCATGCTCGGTAATTTCCAGTCCGCCGACGCTGAATCCAAGATACAGTTCGGTCCTGCCTGGTGGTTCCTTGACACCATGGACGGTATGATAAATCAGATGAAGACCCTTGGTAACTTGGGCGTTCTCGGTAAATTTGTGGGTATGGAAACGGATTCCCGTTCCTTTACCTCCTACGGCAGACACGAATATTTCAGGCGTATTCTGTGCGCGCTGATCGGCAGATGGGTGGAGGACGGCTGGTATGCCTGTGATATGGATATCCTTAAGGAGATCGTACAGGGTATATGTTACAATAACGCGATAAAATATTTTAATTTTTCATAATGACGGAGGAATAGAAAATGGACTTGAAATTAAGACCGAAAGAGGAATGCGCATTTGACGAAATCTCTCTGGGTGAAATTATGCTCAGACTTGACCCGGGCGAGGGCAGGATAAAAACCGCCCGTTCGTTTCGTGCCTGGGAGGGCGGCGGCGAGTACAATGTCGCCAGAGGACTGAGAAGATGCTTCGGTTTAAAGACCAGCGTTGTCACGGCTTTCGCGGAGAATGAGATCGGTTATCTTCTGGAGGACTTTATTTTACAAGGCGGCGTTGATACCTCCCTTATCAAATGGATGCCCTTTGACGGTATCGGCAGGACAGTCAGAAACGGTATCAACTTTACGGAGCGCGGCTTCGGCATACGCGGCGCGGTAGGCGCTTCCGACAGAGGAAACACCGCCGCTTCCCAGCTTAAGCCGGGCGATATTGACTGGGATTACATTTTCGGAACTCTTGGTGTGCGCTGGCTACATACCGGCGGTATTTACGCGGCGCTTTCAGAAACCTCGGCAGAAGTGGTTATAGAGGCTGTCAAGAAGGCAAAGGAATACGGCACCATCGTTTCCTATGACCTGAACTACCGCCCGTCTTTATGGAAGGATATCGGCGGCCAGGCAAAAGCCCAGGAGGTCAACAGGGAGATTGCCAAGTATATTGACGTTATGATAGGCAATGAGGAGGATTTCACTGCCGCTCTCGGCTTTGAGGTTGAGGGTAACGACGCTGAGCTTAAGGAGCTGAACATCGACGGATATTACAAAATGATTGAAGCCGTGACGAAGGTATATCCGAATTTCAAGGTTATCGCCACGACCCTCAGGACCGTTAAAACTGCCACGGTAAATGAGTGGAAAGCAATTTGCTGGGCTGACGGAAAGATATACCGGTCAATAGAGTATCCGGAGCTGGAAATTCTGGACAGAGTAGGCGGCGGAGATTCCTTTGCGTCCGGCTTAATCTACGGGCTTATGACCTATCAGGACGCGCAGAAGGCAGTCAACTACGGTGTTGTTCACGGCGCGCTTGCCATGACTACGCCGGGTGATACTTCCATGGCGTCGCTGAAGGAAGTTGAAAACAAGGTCAACGGCGGCTCGTCCAGAGTGCAGAGATAAAATACTTGATTTTATCCATAGAATAAATTACTGTTTTTAGGAGAACGATTATGGCAAATAAAATTGAAACACTTGCAAAAATTCAGGAGGTCGGCATCGTTGCCGTAGTTCGCGCCACTTCCATAGAACAGGCTGCCAAAATTACGGACGCTTGTATTGCCGGCGGCGTGGCGGCGATTGAGCTTACCTTTACGGTACCTCACGCTGACAAGCTGATTGAGGCGATGAAGGAGAAATACAATTCCGGTGAGATTATTATCGGTGCCGGTACAGTTATGGACGCGGCCACCGCGCGTATAGCGATCCTTGCGGGCGCGGAATATATCGTATCACCTTATTTTGATCCGGAAACGGTTAAGACCTGCAACCGATACGGCGTGCCTTCCATGCCGGGTATCTATACGCCTACAGAGGCCGTTCACGCTATGGAATGCGGAGCGGATGTTCTGAAAGTATTCCCGGGTGATATTGCCGGTCCGGCGTTTATTAAGGATATTCACGGGCCGATTCCCAATGCGGTTATGATGCCCTCCGGCGGTGTGGACGTCAATAATGTTAAGGACTGGATTAAGGCGGGAGCCATTGCCTGCGGCGCCGGCTCGTCCCTGATTGCCGGAGCGAAAACAGGCGATTATGACAAGATTACCGAAACCGGAAAGCTCTTTGTTCAGCGCATTAAAGAAGCCAGAGCGGAAATGAGTAAATAGATTTAACCATAAAAGAAAGAGGCTATTGCATAGCCTCTTTCTTTTATTGCTCCTCGGGATAGGATAAGTTCCAGCTTTTTCTCAGCTGTGTCATAACGGACATAACATCTGCAGTATAATCCAGATGCATTTCGTTTTCTCCGCCGGATATCGCCTGTTCCATGTCCCGTATCTCATATACCAGAGCGTCACAGGTTCTGCCGCAAGTAATCGTTTCCTGACTTCCGTCCTCTGTATAGGTCACAACAGCTTTTTCGGCCCGCGGATACTCATATATTTCAATATATCCTTTATCAAAGGCAATCAATCCTCTTTTCGGCTGCTTGGCATGAAGCGTAATAGCCGCAACTGCCATTTCCCCGCAAGGATTCATCAGAAGAATCCCGGCCTGCTCATCCACGCCGCTGGGAGCGAATTTGACCTGTGATACGACTTCGTCCGGCTTTGCGGACATAAACCATCTGATAAAGGAAAGGGCGTATACCCCTATGTCAAGCAAAGCCCTCCGGCCAAATCGGGATTAAAAAAGCGATTGCTCATATCGTATTCTTTGTAGCTTCCGAAATTCATCTGAATCATGTTCAGTTTGCCCAAATCACCGTTTTGCGTAAATGCACGTAGCTTTTTATAAAGAGGCATATGGTAGATGGTCATTGCCTCTGCCAAAATCAAATGATTCTTATTTGCCAGCTTTTCGGCTTCCTCCAGCTCCTCTGAATTTAGTGTGATGGATTTTTCGCAGAGCACATGCTTTCCGTTTTTCAGAGCTTCTCTTAAATATCCGATGTGTGTATTATGCGGTGTGGAGATATAAATAATATCCACATTTTCATCCGTAAAAATGCTTTGTATGTTTTTATAAACTTTTGGAATGTTGTACTTTTCGGCGAAATCAACAGCTTTTTTGTAAGTCCTGTTGGCGACCCCGTAAAGCGACCTTCCCTCACTTTGTATTGCCTGAGCAAGCTGATTGGCAATAACGCCGCAGCCCAGAACCGCCCAGTTATAATTTTTCATCATTTTAACCTCCTGCGTGAATTTTTTGTAACAACCAAGTATTATTATGAGCAGATGAGCAAAATAAAAATCCGATACCTGAAACGATTTGTTTCAGATGCCGGATTAATCATTACTTTATCAGCAGAGCCGCATTGTCTTCAAGTACATCAATCGCCTCTTTGCCGCATTTTTTTATGATCTCACTGATTCCCTTTTCATATTCGGGAGGACGGGAAGATAAATTGTGGCAATCAGAGCCGATAAGGTGAATCCTGCCGGTTTCAAGATATTTGAAAAGCTTTTTTCTAATATGCCTTGACGCGCCTGTAAAGGAGCTGATATTCACCTGAACAAGACAGCCCATTTCAATATATTCGTCCAGCAGACCTTCATTTTCCATCAGAGCAGGGTATCTCTCAATATGAGCGAGAATCGGTTTGATGCCGAATTCGTAATTCAGATTCAGCAGCCTGTCATAAGAGCCCTGGGAAAAGGTTGAGGAAAACGGGTGTTCAATCAGCGCGTATCCGGAATTGCCGATGGCTATCCTTTCCAGATTTTCATTGCTGAAAAGATACTGGCTTATATAAACCTCCGCCGCAGGAATCAGTTTGGGACTGTCCTGGGGCAGCGCGTTGACCAGTTCTCTGTAAGCGTTGTCACGCCTTTCAAGAAAATCGTTCAGTGAGATAGAGTCCGAATAATAGTGGGGCGTAAGTATAATGGCCTTCGCGCCCTGAAGCTGAAGCTTCTTTATCATTTTAAGACTTGTTTCTATGTCGGGTGCGCCGTCGTCAATACCCGGCAGGATATGGCAGTGTGTTTCTACAAGATTATGGATAAGCATACAGACCGCTCCTTAGTTTCTCGGCTCATAGGAGTTATTGCGGTTGCCGTAAGTCCCGTATGTACCATATGTGCCGTATGTACCGTAACCGCCGTAGGCTCCGTATCCGTATTTGCCGTATTTTCCGTATCCGTATGATCCTCTGCCGTATTTGCCTGCTTTCGACTCAACAAAGTTCACAACAAAGCCCAGTATTTTCGCGTCTATGAACTCAAGAGCAGAAAGCGCCTTCTGGAGTTCCGGATGCGTGGACTGGTTTGAACGCACCACAAGAACAACACCGTCGGATTCCCTTATGAGCGGGAGCGAGTCCGACACAACGTTGATCGGGGGTGTGTCAATGATAATATAGTCAAAATCCTTGCTGACATCATCCAAAAATTCTGCCATCAGTTCAGAGCCCAGGAGTTCTGCCGGATTGGGCGGAATGGTGCCGGAACACAGTAAACTGAGGTTTTCATACTCCGTGGGGTGGATTACGCTGAATAAATCGGCGCTCCTTTTCCCCTGAATCTTATCTCCCAGATAATTTGTGAGCCCCGGTGCGTTCGGTACGGCAAAATACTGATGGATTTTTGGTTTCCTCAGGTCGCCGTCAATCAGCAATACTTTCTGGTCCGCCTGTGAAATGCTTACTGCCAGATTGACCGTAGTCGTTGTCTTTCCCTCATTGGGAGCGGAGGAGGTGACGACGATCATTTTACAGCCCTTTTTCATTACGGAAAACATAATGTTGGCGCGGATGGTTTTATAGGATTCCTCGATTCTGAATTTTAAAGCCGACTGAATAGGCGCGTTTGCCAGCAGGTAACGTGACGATGCCTGATCGTCGTTTTTTATCTTTTTTGATCTTATTGCCATTATTTACGCGCCCCTTTCTCCTTAGCCGAATTTTTCGCGGCAGGCTTGAATTCAAATTCCGGAATCGTACCCAGTACGGGGATACCGTAGCGCTCCGCCAAATCATCGCTGCCCTTGACACGTATATCAAGAATGTCACGCAAAATAACATATATTGCTGCCAAAACGGCTCCGGCGGCAAAGCCTATCAGGCATTTTTTTGGATATTCGAGACTTTCCGACGTGCTCGCCTTAAGGGCAATATCTTCAACCGACGCGTTTACAAGACCGTTATTTGTGTCTTCCATCTTTTCGGGAATGCTTGTCTCCAGCTGATGTGCGATCTGGTAAGACATATCTGCGTCTGTCGTGGTAGCCGTTATTTTAAACATCGCGGTATTTTCGATGATCTCAAATGTCAGCGCGTTTTTTATTTGGCTTGAAGTATAGGAGGTACTGTATTCCTTATTGACGTCATCGGCGATCGCCTGGTTGAATTCATTTGTTTTAAAAAGCTCAATATATGTGTCCAGCATTTTAATGGCATAATTCATCTTACTGGTGTTGCTTGCCTGCTGGGAAGCGGTCGTAGAGTCGCTCAGTTCCTGCTGTGAGTCCTGTGAATACGCGAGGAATTCCACGCTTGAGGAATAGGTAAGGGTTGTGAAATTAGCGGTGTAAACATATGCGAGCAGCGCTCCTATAAGTGCAAATAAAACGATGATTTTCCATTTTTTTAAAAGCAGGGAAATGATCTTTTGCACGTTTGCGTCAATATTCATATATTCTCCTTGTTCAGTGTTTTTCTTAACTTATATATTACTTTATATTAAAAAATTTGTCAATAATACTTGTTGTGTATCTATTGACAAATTTGTCTAAAAGTTACATAATGATTTATAAAATATTTTTACAAGGATTGGTATATGAATAAAAACATCACACTGCCCGTATGGGGCCCGTATTCAAAAAAATACATGGGAATCTCAAAGATTATCGACAGTATGAGGGATGTCGGCGCGAGATTTGATTTCTCCGTACATCCCACATTGTGGAACAGCGCCACGCCCGTTCCGAATGTCACCGTTCCCTCAAATTACCATTTGTGGCACTGTAAAAGCGATTATACATATTTTTCCTACAGATACGAGCTTATGTGGAAGGATCAGGTATATGCCGATGTCTCCTTTTCAAAGATAGACAGTGACGCGTATCTTATGCGGTGCGAATTTTTTAACAATACGCTGCTTGCCCAGAACTGCATTTTAAACGTGTTCGGCGCTCTTGAATTTCCGTACCCCACTTACTGCAAGGTAAATACACCGGAAAAATGCGTGCTTAAGACCGCCAATGACTATGAGGAATATTCCTATAAGGTTTCGCGCCCCTGGGATGAGGAAAACCCCGACGGTATGTTCAAGGGTATGTTTGCAGACAAGGGTTTTTATCTCGGCAAGGGACTTGGCGACAGGTGCGAGAATTATCATGTGCATTTTCTGAATCTTAAACCCTTTGGCTGTGAGAAAGGGGATAAGGTTTCATATAAATTAAAAGCGGACGGATTTTCAGATCCGGTTATCGCTGTCAGGTATAAGACGGTTACCGACGGTGACGCAGTATTTGACATGAACGGCACCCGTGTTGTGTTTGAAAACAGCGGCAAGCTTTCTTTCGCCTATATTCCGTATATGGAAAGCTTTACTTTGGAGAGCCAGGGTACAGCCGGGATTGAGCTTGATTTTCTTGCGGTGATCGAGAAAGAGGACAGAGATAAGCTGACGGCTGAAAATGTGCCTTTCGGATATGTTCCCGATATTGAAACAAGCGTTTTGGAAAACGGTCACAGGACAGCCTTAAAATATGACGGGATAGAAAAGCCGTTTTATATTCTGACGCATAATCAGAACACAAGGGAAAGGACGCTGGAGTCCGGTTCCCTGGAGGACGCGCTTATCAACCGCCTTTCAAACGGCGACCATACATATGATGATTTAAAGGAAACTTTTTCAGCCTCTTTCAGCAGAAAGACCAGTGATCCCGGTTTTTTCCACAACACGCTGATCAAGTCCATATTCATTGAGCCGGGGACTTCTCATACCGAGTATGTCGTTTTGTCAAACGATGTGTTTGAGCCGCTGACGGATGCGGAATATGAAAAGATCTATGAGAATGCCAGGGACGACAGCAGTAAAGCGCCGTATAATGAAGCCGGTGAAAAATACACCTTGTCCACGGAAATTCTCAAAGCCACTCTGCTTACAAACGTGGTTTATCCCGTTTACCGCCACGGTGAAAATGTAATTCACCATACGCCCGGTAAGCGCTGGGACAGCTTTTACACCTGGGACAGCGGGTTTATCGGCATGGGACTTCTGGAATTTTCCCGGGAGCTTTGCAGGTACGCTCTTGATATGTACTTGTGCGATGATACCAACAGGGACTTTGCTTTTCTTCTTCACGGCTCCCTTGTGCCTACCCAGTTTGCCGAATACTTGGAGCTGCTCAAACGCACGGAGAATAAGGAAAGTCTGGCGTTTTTGTATGATAAGATCAAGCTGTATTATGAATTTCTGCGCGGCAGAAATCACGGCTCGACCTGCGCCAAATTTCAGAACGGACTTCTGACAACTTACGATTACTGGTATTCTCACTGCGGTATGGATGATTATCCTGCCCAGGTGGAGATGATGAAAAATTACGCGCAGGCGTATACGTGTCCCTGCCTTTCCACCGCGCAGATCATCCGTGCCGGAAAGATTATGAAAATGGTTGCCCTTTCACTCGGCAGACTGGACGACGTAAAGGTATACGACGCCGATATTGCGTATTCAACGAGAGCGCTCAACGAGCTTGCATGGGATGAGGAGAGCGGATATTTCGGCTATACCCTATATGACAAGCAGGGCAATCTTACAGGAATTATGAAAACTGAGGACGGCGAAAACTGGAACAAGGGTATGGACGGTATCTATCCGCTTGTTGCAGGCGCCGTTAAGGGAGACAGGAAAAAGAGAATACTTGAACATATAAAAAATCCAAACGAGATGTGGTCACGGGCGGGAATCTCAGCCGTGGATATGTCCGCTTCCTATTATTTTGACGACGGTTACTGGAACGGAAACGTCTGGATGAGCCATCAGTGGTATGTATGGAAAACGATGCTGGACAACGGCGAGGCGGATTTTGCCTATGAGATCGCTAAACGCGCCCTGGATATGTGGAAAGAAGAAACGGATTTTTCCTACAATACATATGAATGTTTCGGGATTGCTACAAGACGCGGCGGCTGGTTTCACAATTTCGGCGGACTTTCCGCTCCGATCTGTATCTGGGCAAATGCGTATTACAAGCCCGGCACGGTGACCACGGGTTTTGATATCTGGACGGATTATCAGAGGGCTTCCGATACTGGCGCGGAGATCTCGTTCAGATATTACGGCGAAAATGAAAGCTATACGATGATCGTGACCCTTTCAGACAAGGAACAGTATAAGGCGTTTCTTGACGGAGAAAAGGTTGAATTTAACGAAAGAAACAAGGGTTCGCTGGAATTTACCTTTGATGGTAATGTTCAATCCGGCGTCCTTAAAATAGTGAAAATCCAATGAAAGCAAGGAGATGTATAGATGGGTAAAATTTATGGAAGCAATAATGAGCCGCTTAAGATTCAGGTCATAACCGACACGCATTATTACTCAAGAAAAGTTGGAACACAGGGTAAGGCCTATGAAAAAGCTGAATCCAAGTCACAGATGGTCATAAAGGACAGCGACCTTGTCATCAAAGCGGGCTTTGATATGCTGTGCAGGGACACGTCAACAGATATTGTCCTTCTTTCCGGAGATACTACGCACAACGGTGAGATTGACTCCCACAAGGAGTTTATTGAAATGCTCCGTGATCTGAAAAAAAGGGGCAAGAGAGTGTATGTTATCACGGCGACCCACGATTTCCGTGACGGGGGCGTGACCGACGGATACGTAGGCGATGAAACCATCAAAGTACCTGCGGTGGAGGACAGACACGATCTGTGGGATATGTATTATGAGTTCGGGCCCAATGAGGCAATCTCCACCCATAAGGAATCCATGAGCTACGTTGTACAGCTTGCGCCGGGCTACCGTCTTTTCGCGCTCAATGATGACACGAACTATAAGCCTGAAGGGGAAAGAGGCTCGGGCTTTTCCGACGACTGTATGAAATGGATACTGGAGCAGCTGGAGGACGCCGAGAAAAACGATCAGTATGTTATCGCAATGACGCATCATCCGATGATTGCTCCGTCGCCGTTTTACGCCATTATCGGAAAAGGCGATATGCAGAGAAATCATGAGACCACAAGGGAGATTTTTGCCGACGCGGGTCTGCACTGTATGCTGACCGGACACACACATGTCCACGATATCAGCTATGTTGTTACCAAAAAAGGCAATGTGTTCTATGATATTGCCTGCGGCGCCATGATCGGCTGTCCGCCGGTTATGCGTAATATAACCTTTGACCCGAAAAACGCAAAGATCGACGTAGACACTGTTGTCATAAAAGAAGTTCCCGGACTTGATACAAAGGGCAAGCCCTTTGACGAATATATGAAGGGCTTTTTCTTTGGCATGATTGCTGAGGTCGTCTGGGCTATGGGCAATGATATTGACCGCCTTGCTGAGATGACGCCCGCCTTTTCCATATCCGGGGAAAAGGTTAAAAAACTTGCATGGATTATCAAGCCCATAGGTAAATTCCTAAATAAACTCACCTTCAAAAAAGTCTGGAAGCTCTGCAAAAAAGAGTCCGGTCTGAAAAAAGAGGATATCGCGGATATTGCGGATAATAAGGTGGTCGATTTTATCCTTGAGCTTGTGCAGAACCTCTACTGCGGAGATTCTCCCTACGGTCCGGATACAAGGGAATATAGGCTCACCTGCGGACTGCTGAATGTGATCGATTCCTTCCTGGATACCATCCATCTTAAGATCGGAAAATTCCTTAAGGGAGCGGATTCCGTCCGCGGTCTTGTAGAGCCGCTGCTGTGGAATCCCGGCTACTGCGACGCAAAAGCTACGCTGCCGATTTATCCCATTTATGATGAAAACAATCCGGCTCCAAAGAGAGAGAAAAAAGCCTTTAACGATACCGTTAAGAAAAGTAAAAAGGGTCCGCTTATTCTCCTGATACTGATTCTGCTGGTAATTCTTTTGCTTGCGGTTGTTGTGGGTATTGTTGCGCTGATTGTCTGGGCGGTGGTGGCAATCGTTCATACTGTTGCCGGTTTCGCCGTTTTAGGACTGCTTTAAATTATTGTTGCATTTATTATGTATTGCTGATATAATGAGTTTACTGAATTTATTTAAGGAGAAAAATTTATGGCAGACAAAGAAAAAAAGAAAATCAGCCTCGGCGGCATTGATAACGCCGCGGAGGAAAAGGGATCGTTTATAAAGACCCTTTGGCAGCTTGTAAAGTTCCTTGTGGTTTCCGGCCTTGTAACAATTATCCAGCTTGTTCTGGCTAATGTTCTTCCGCTGATTTTTGACAGTGTAACAACGACATTACCGGCATTCCTTCAGGGCATTTTTGATCCGAATTTTATCTTTGACCCCACCACTCAGGAAGGTATTGAGCAGATCGGAAAATATGTTGTAGATACGGCTACAGGCAATTTGGGCGGCGTAATTGAAAACGGCGTTGTAGTAGGCGGAGTCGTTACATGGGGATATCTGCTTCCGTTTTTCCTTTCTAATCTTATTGCTAATATTTATGGCTTCTGGCAGAACAAAAAGACTACATTCAAGTCAGACGCGCCTTGGTACAATTTTGCAATATATATTGTACTTATGATTGCGCTTATTCTGTTCTCCACCTGGTTCCAGGGATGGCTGGTAGGCGTTATTGCCAAGGCGCCTTGGGCATGGCTTAACGGCCTGGCAAGAACAATAGCCGGTCTGGCGGCAGGTCTTGTACAGATGATCGTCCTCTTCCCGATGGAAAAATTCGTACTCCTTAAGGAAAAGAAAAAGGACGGCGAGGACGAAACAGCCCAGAAAGCGGAATAATCTTTTGAATGAATTTAATTCCCGTTTGCACAAAAGCAAACGGGAATTTTTAATTTTCCTCTTTATTATTTTTGTTATATATGTTATTATACATAATGATTTATTATGTTTAGCGGTGATTTTCTTGGAGCTGGCGAAAAATGACAAAATTGAATTGACCATTGACGCTCTGACATCGGAAGGGAGCGGTGTCGGCAGATATAACGGACTTGCCGTGTTTGTCAGGGGAACGGTTCCCGGGGATAAAATCATCGCGCATATCATCAAAAGGTCTAAGCATTACGCTGTGGGTATTATAGATAAGCTCCTTTTCCCCTCGTCTCAAAGGATAGAGAGCGATTGTCCATATTCCCAAAAATGCGGCGGCTGTTCCTTCCGCCACATGACCTATGAAGAGGAGCTCAGGTATAAAAAAAGCAGGGTACAGGACGCGCTCAGCCGGATAGGTCATCTGGATATCAAGGTTGAAGAAATAATCGGCGCTCAGAAGCTGAATCATTACAGAAACAAGGCGCAGTATCCTGTTGAAATTTCCGGCGGTACGCTTTCTGCCGGATTTTACGCCTACAAGAGCCACCGGATCATACCCTGCCACAACTGCCAGTTACAGCCGGCGGAATTTGAGAAAGGGCTGGGCGCTTTTTCAGAGTGGATTAAAAAAGAAAATATTACCTCCTATGATGAGCAGACGGGCAGGGGACTGCTGCGCCATATTTATTTCAGAAAGGGCTTTGCCACCGGGGAGATTATGGCGTGCGCCGTGATAAACGGTGACAGTGTTCCAAACGCCCAACTGCTGATATCCCTCCTCAGAAAAAATGTGGACGGCTTAAAATCCATAGCGCTTAATCTCAATAAAGAAAAAACAAATGTTATTTTAGGTAAACAGACCAGAATAATCTGGGGAGAACAACATATTCAGGACAGGCTTTTAGGCAAAACATTTCTGATTTCTCCAAACTCCTTTTACCAGGTCAATCATGATCAGTGTGAAAAGCTGTACGAAACAGCAAAGGCATTTGCCGGACTGACGGGAGAGGAAACACTGCTGGACTTATACTGCGGTGTGGGCACTATCGGACTGACTATGGCGGACAGCGCAAAACAGCTTGTGGGTATTGAGATCATTCCTCAGGCGATTGAAAACGCAAAGGAAAACGCGAAAATAAACGGTATCGAAAACGCGCAGTTCCTATGCGCCGACGCGCCGAAGGGCGCAGAGATCCTGAAGCAGCAGGGGATAAATCCGGATGTTATCATCCTTGACCCTCCCCGTAAGGGTTGCGACAGAGCATTGCTGGATACCATAACTGAGCTGTCACCGGACAGGATCGTTTACGTTTCCTGCGACAGCGCCACCCTGGCAAGAGATCTGGAAATATTAAACTCAAAAGGTTTTACCGTAAATAAAGTAACGGCGGTGGATATGTTCCCCCGCACACCACACGTGGAGACAGTAGCACTGCTTGAGAAATTTTCTTGCGCTATGCAATAATGTTGATTATAAATGCCAAATATTTATTTATAGTATAAAGGTGATGGATATGAAACTAAAAGACGGAATCGTTACAAATTCCATAGACGGCGAGAGCTTTGCCATTGCCACCGGCAAGGCGGCAAAGGACTTTAACGGACTTGTTAAAAACAATCCCACGGCTGCGTTCATCTTTGAACTGCTGAAAACGGAGCAGACGGAGGACAGTATCGTCAGCGCAATGCTGGGAAAATACGATGTGGACGAAAGCACGGTACGCGCGGACGTCAGGGAACTCATCGCACTGCTGAAAAGTAAACATCTGATTGAGGAATAATTATGCGCTATTCATCTGCTGAAAGTGAATATCTCGTACGCCTGCTGAGATCGGCCGTAAAGCAGGAACCGGTGCCTGCCGCCCCGGATGGTCTTGATTGGGAAAGGCTTGTCGCGCTTTCAAAAAAGCAGCAGGTCTATTCCATTATCGCCGCTGTTCTTGCGCCGTCGGTTTTGCCGGAGAAGCAGGCTGAGGAGCTTTCTGTTTACACAAAAAACGAGCTTTTAAGACTGCTTTCCATGAAAAGCGAGCTGGAGGCTCTGGAAAACGCGCTCAAGGAAAAAGAGATAAGATTTATGCTTCTTAAGGGGAGCGTTATCAGAGATTATTATCCTCAGCAGAAAATGCGCCAGATGAGCGACATAGATATTCTCTATGATTACAGCAAGCGTGACGAACTGTTTAAAATCATGAAATCCCGGGGATTCAGGCTTACCACCTCTTGCGAGAATTCAGACGATTTTTTCAAAGAGCCGTTTTATACCTTTGAGTGGCACAGGGAGTTATTTTTCGAGGAGGCAGCATTCTGTCCTCATTTTGACCTGTGGAAAAATGCAGAGCAGGACAGGGATAATCCATATAAATATTATGTGGAGAGCACGGAGCATTTTGTGTATACGATATGTCATATGTTTAAGCATTACGCCACAAACGGCTGCGGCATACGTTTTCTTTGCGATATCTATGTGCTGATGCATTACGGCGAAGAAATAAATATGAACAGAGCAATGGCAAGGCTTGAAAGCATAGGTATAAAGGACTTTGCCGTTGATGCAATCAATCTGACAAACGCTGTTTTCAATGGCGGCGATGTGACGGAAAATCAGCAGAAGATGCTGGATTTTCTGCTCAGCAGCGGTGTTTACGGCAATCTGGTGGTGGATTACTCTAAAAAGCTTTCTCAGTATAGCGGCTCGAAAGCAAAATACCTTTTCCGGCGCGTTTTCCCCGAGAAAAAGAAAATGACCGCCAATTACAGACAGCTTGAGAAAAAGCCCTGGCTTTTACCGTTTTACTATATAGTAAGACTTTTTACGAAGCTGAAGTACAATGCAAAATCAGCTAAAAAAGAACTTGAGGAAATAAAAAAGATAGAAAAATAATGACTTAACGGAGGATGACCCTTGGCAGTTGACAAAAAGCATATAAGGAACTTTTCAATCATTGCCCATATTGACCACGGTAAATCGACCCTTGCGGACAGACTTCTGGAGCTTACCAGCTCCGTTTCAAAGCGTGATATGCAGGAACAGATCCTGGATGATATGGACCTGGAGCGTGAGAGAGGCATTACAATCAAAGCGCACGCCGTAAAGCTGGATTACACGGCGAAAAACGGCGAGCTGTATGAATTCAATCTCATTGACACACCGGGACATGTTGACTTTAATTATGAGGTGTCCCGTTCCCTTGCCGCATGCGAGGGCGCGATTCTGATTGTAGATGCGTCCCAGGGCGTCGAGGCGCAGACCCTTGCGAATACGTATCTTGCCCTTGATCATGACCTGGATATATTGCCCGTTATCAATAAGATAGACCTGCCTGCCGCAGACCCGGAAAAGGCTGCAGAGGAGGTTGAGGAGGTCATCGGCATACCCTGTATGGACGCGCCCCGTGTCAGCGCCAAAACAGGCGAAAACGTGGAGGAGGTACTGGAGTATATCGTTAGGGAAGTATCTCCGCCTGAGGGGGATGACGATAAACCGCTCAGGGCCTTGATATTTGATTCCATATATGATTCCTACAGAGGCGTTATTGTGTATGTGCGCCTCATGGACGGGAAACTGAAAGCCGGCGATACAATGCGTATGATGGCGACCGGCGCTGAATTTACTGTGGTTGAGGTTGGATATATGCGCGCCACCTCCATGGAAAAGACCGACGAGCTGTGCGCGGGCGAGGTAGGATATATTACGGCGTCTATCAAGACGGTCAGCGAGGCAAGGGTAGGCGATACCGTCACCCTTGCGAATAACCCTGCCAAAGAAGCGCTTCCGGGATACCGAAAGGTCAATCCCATGGTGTTCTGCGGTGTTTATCCGGCTGACGGAGCGGATTACGAAAATCTCAGGGACGCTCTGGAAAAGCTACAGCTCAATGACGCTTCGCTCTCCTATGAGCCTGAAACCTCCGGCGCGCTGGGATTCGGTTTCCGTTGCGGCTTTTTGGGACTTCTGCATCTGGAGATCATTGAGGAAAGGCTGGAGAGGGAATACAATCTGGACCTGATCACCACCGTTCCCAGCGTCGTTTATAAGATTCATCTTACCGACGGGACAATGGTGGAAATTGACAATCCTACAAATTATCCTGACCCTGCGCTGATTGATTACTGCGAGGAGCCCTTTGCCAATGCGCATGTATATGTACCCAGTGATTTTGTGGGTACGGTTATGGATATGTGCCAGGAGCGCCGGGGCGTGTTCAAGGATATGAACTATATCACGCCCGACAGGGTCGATATTCACTACGAATTGCCCCTTAATGAAATTATTTATGATTTCTTTGACGCGCTTAAATCAAGGACAAGAGGCTACGCTTCCTTTGATTATGAGATTGCGGATTACCGTAAGTCGGATCTGTGCAAGGTGGACGTCCTGCTCAATGGGGATATTATAGACGCCCTTTCCTTTATCATCCATAAAGAAAAGGCGTATGCCAGAGCCAGAAGGATTGCCGAGCAGCTTAAAAAGCATATACCCCGTCATCTGTTTGAGATTCCTATTCAGGTGGCAATCGGGGGAAAGGTTATCGCCCGAGAAACCGTTAAGGCGCTGCGCAAGGATGTGCTTGCCAAGTGCTACGGCGGTGACGTAACACGTAAGAAAAAGCTGCTGGAAAAGCAGAAAGAGGGCAAAAAGCGTATGCGCCAGTTCGGTCAGGTGGAAGTACCGCAGGAGGCGTTTCTTGCTGTTCTCAAACTGTCCAGCGATGATGAATAATATTGTTATAGTTGAGCGAATGCTAAAATGAATTTTTACCAGCCCGATAATATGATTTGGTTTTGCTAATGCAAACACATTATAAAAGAAAAAGATTGGTTTTGATATGCACCCCAAAAGTTAGATAACTTTTGGGGTGCATATCATTTTATGCTGCGCTTTTTAAAACACATTTCCAAAGGTGATTTTCTGGTTTTCGTAAATTGCTTTCACCTGATTTTTAGCGGTTATCAGCTCGTCGGCAAGACTGTCGCTTTCATTTTTTGCCAGGTCTTCAAGATTATTTATGGTCATACTGGCGTCGTCAAGGGCGCCGTGGTCAATGATCGGCGCCATATATTTCTGCCGCTCGGTCCAGTATTCATTCAGTTTTTTGCAGTTTTCCGTTGCGCCGTCATAATCTTCCTTTTCCACGTTTTCTATAGCAGAGTTTATAATGATGGTGGCTTCTTTATAAGACGTATTGACCGTATACTGCTCATAAACGCAGAGAGCTATGGATACGATCAGAAAAGCTGCTGCCACATATAGTTTTTTCATTTTTTCGGCTCCTTTTCAATCAGATAAGTGTTGCCGTTGTCGTCAATGGTAAGCAACATGATTTTGCTGACTTCCTTTCCCACGGTCTGGATAACGAGTTCGATCTCACTGTCCCTGATTTTACATTCGTTAAAATATTCATTTACGGGCTTGCCGTCCATAACGATTGTGATTGGCATGCCCTTATCTTTTACGGAAATGTTGACGTCATTAGGCGTCAGCGGTTTATATTCCGCTTTTGGTAAAACGGAGATTGAACCGTTGGTTTCAATGACCGCGTCCTCCACTTCCGACAGGTCGAAAATATCCTTCTGCCGCAGCGCATCCACAACGTCATCCATTGTAAACCGCATTTCCCTGAGCTTTTTTTGATCCAGTTTTCCTTTTCTGATAATAAATATGGGCCTGCCCTGGAGCAGATTCCTGAAACGTATGCTTTTCATTGAGATGACGGACATAATAATCTCCATACTGATAAAAAGCAGTATCGGTACAAGACAGTTCCCCAGAGGCATGGAATTTTCCTCCAGGGGAATCACGGCTACCGCGCTTAATAGAATCGTTATAACCAGCTCGTGGGGTTTTAGTTCTCCCACCTGACGCTTTCCCATAAGTCTTACGGCAATAATAATGAAAATATAAATTATTATCGCTCTAATAAAATTTATCGCCATACAGTTCACCGTTTATATTGTGTGAAATTTTTACTTGAATATTATGTTTTATGAATAAGGTCCGTATTTCGGCAAAAATTAATCGTGGTGATCTTTATGGATAATCTGTACACGGATTATGACAGCAACAAAAAACGGTTTGAGGACGATTTTAAGGAATGTTCTGATTTTCTTTTGCGAGAGGCTGTAATATGCGGAGAAAAAGGATTTTTCTGCGTTATGGACGGGCTTATCAATTCACTGCAGCTTTCGCAGATGGTCGTTTCACCGATTCTTGAAAGGGATATAACTTTTAAAGACAGTCAGGATTTGCAGAATAAAATCAAGCTCAGTGTTGTAAATTCAGTAGAGCTTAAGGACGCGTTCACATTTGAGGACTGTTATTATTTTTTAATGAGCGGTTTTTGCGTGTTCATACTTGACGGGTGCAATAAAGCGCTGGTATTCGGTATTCAGGGCTGGGCAAAGCGTTCCATTGACGAACCATCAAATGAAAGTAACGTCAAGGGTGCCAAAGAATGCTTTATTGAAGCGCTTAACGATAATAAGGCTCTGTTGAGGAAAAGGCTTAAAACGCATCACCTCAAATTTAAACAGATTAAATTGGGTACCTCTGCGGGAACACCCGTAGCTATTGCGTATATGGACAACCGCGCGGATGAAAGTCTTGTAAAAGAGGTAGAGTGTCGCCTTAAAGCGGCAAATCTGAATACCGTTGTGGATTACGGGGAACTTGTCCCGTTTGTGGATACGGATATTAAATCTTTCTTTTCCTGTGTCGGTCACACGGAAAGGCCTGATGTGGCGGTTTCAAAGCTTCTTGAAGGCAGAGTGGTGATTATGACGGAGGGCACGCCCTTTGCCATCTATCTGCCCTATCTTTTCAGCGATAATTTTCAGTCGGTTGATGATTATGACAACCCGCCGTTTTACAGCGGTTTTATCAGAATACTGAAATATTTCAGTTTTTTTATGTCCATATTTTTACCGGGAATTTATGTGGCTATCGGCACGTTTCACCAGGAACTGATACCCACAAACCTTTTGTATACTATTGCGTCAGAGGAGATTGCGACGCCCTTTTCCCTGATGAGCGAGGCGGTCTTACTTCTGGTATTGTATGAAATTATGAGAGAAGCGGGACTCAGGCTGCCGAAAACAATCGGTCATGCCGTGTCGATCATCGGCGGTATCGTAATAGGTGAGACCACCGTAATGGCAGGACTTATCGGAGCGCCTATGCTGGTGGTAATAGCCATGACGGCGATTTCGTCCTATGTGGTTTATTCTCTTTATGAGAGCGTGTCTGTATTAAGATTTCTTTTTATTCTTATCGGCGGTCTGCTGGGAATGTACGGAATCATACTCGGCGCAGGTGTTATATTTATCAATATATGCGCCCTTAATCCTTACGGCGTGCCTCTGTCTTCACCGATTTCACCGCTTGACAGACATTCATTGGGCGATATTTTCTACAGAGAGACGTGGCTTAAGCTGTCAAAGCGCAGAGTACGTGTAAATAAATTGAGAGGTGCAGATGTTGATACAGGCAAAGAAAAATAAAGTGGCTCCCGTCAGCATATTCTTTCTGCTTTATATAAGCAGGATCGTTGTCAGCCTGACAAGCGCCCAGCTGGTTACTACCGGAAAAATGAAAACGGATATACTGATAAGCATCTGTATTGCGATGTTTGTTACGCTGCTTTTGGCGCTGCCTGCGGTTTTATGTTATATAAAGCATAAAAATCCCTTTGACGTTAAATGGATCGGTCTGTTGTATTCCATATATTTTATCTTTCTGGCCGGAGTAAATATCAGCAGGTTTTCTTATTTTGCTTCCACAACGCTGAATCCCGATTCACAGGCGTGGGTGTTTTCGCTGATTGTAGCCGTATGCGCATGTTATGGCGCTTATCTCGGTATTGAAAGCCTTTCAAGATTTTCCGCATTCGGTTTTATTTTATTGGTTCTTGCGATCCTTGCGGCCGTTCTTTGTAATCTGGAGAATTTTCAGCAGCTTAATTATTATCCGCTTGTTTCCAATGATGCGCAGACGATTATGAAAAATATTATGTATATGACCGCAAGCTCTTCAGAGTCCGTGATATTTTTATGCCTGTGCAAAAGGGTAAACGGCAAAGCAGTAAAACCGTTTTTATGGTCTATCGTCGCAGCTTTTCTGACCATATTCATGCTCTTTATGTCCGCCGTCGGTATTCTGGGCGACAGCGCGGCGCTTAACGCTTTTCCGCTGTATACGATGTTCCAGCTTGCAAAGATAGGATTGCTCGAAAGGATAGATGTTTTTTATATATCCTTTTGGATATTCGGTATTTTTATAAAATCGGTTTTGCTGATTTACTGCGCGAGCATATCTTTTCCGAAAATGAAAAACAGTGTAAAATGTGTGATTTCCGCCGCTTTGGCGCTGGCGCTGTCAATCTATCTTTCTGAATTTGTGCCCGTAAGCAATGTGAAACAAATCGTATATATTGTTCCGTTTGCTGTTTTCTGTATTGTCATACCCGTTGCTACGCTGATATTCAAAAAAAGAAATTATGGTGATGAGCTTGTTGAAAAGTTTTAAAGTAATAATCAGCGCCGTTTTAATTGCCGCCGTGCTTTCAGGCTGTATGAACAGCGTGAATCTGAACGACCTGAAAGATATCGTGGTGGTTGAGAGTACGGCAATAGACTTAAAGGATGATAAATTAAGCCTTATCGTCCAGACGCTGAACACCGGCAGTTCCTCCGGCAGTGAAATGCCCCAGGGCAATATGACTGTTAATACCGAGGACAGCGGTGATACGATAGTGGACGCGATTGCCGCGATGTCGAAAAGCCTTTCTAAAAATTTGTTTTTCGGACAGAATAAAATTATCATTTTCGGCAATGAGGCTACTCGGTCGGATTTTGAAAAAAAACTGGATTATTTTCTCCGTTCGTCCAATTCCCGTCCGGATGTGGCGGTCTGCATGTCCGAAACAACGGCCAAGGATATTATAGAAAGCAAGGAAAACGACGCGCACATTCCCAGCGAAAACATTGTTTATCTTTTACAGAACGGTCAGGATGCCGGTGTGAGCGCCTATGTGTCAACCAATGATGTTCTCAATTTATATGCTGATAAAACCTCTGACATTTATCTGCCCGTTGTGAAAAAGGAAGAGGACAGAGATAGCGTCCAAACCGCCGGTATAGGACTGTTTGACAATGAAAGGCTCGTCTATATAACCGATGATGAGGAAACGATGGGCTTTCTTTTCATTTCCGGAAAAATCAAAAATTGTTCCATTGATTTTGACAACGGCGATCTGGGTTTGGCAAGCGTGGAAATCTCATCCGTGAAAGCAAAAAATCATGTTGAGATTGTGGACGGCAAAATGGTGTTCGTATCGGAAATAGATACCCAGCTTGTTATCAATGAAATTGAAAACGGTATAGCTTCCGCACTAAGTCAAAAAAAGCTGGAAGAGATATGTGAGAACGCGGATAAAGAAATAGAACGTCTGTGTACCAAAGCGTTTTTCGCCTGCTGTGAAAATTCCAGCGATTCACTGAGAGTCGGGGAATATCTGGCAAGGGACAGCCCGGGTTCATACCGCAAGCTCGCAGATGAATGGGACACGTATTTTAAAACAGTAAGCTATTCGGTGGACGTGGAAACACATCTTAAGGAGCTCAGTGACAACACGCAATTAGACTGATACACTGCCTGAAAATCGTGACCAGTTCCTCATTTTCCGTGCCGCCCGTTTCTATAAAACAAACCATGGCTGGAATGATTATCGTAAGGGCGAACATAATAACGTATACGATCAGTATTTTTTTCACAACGCCATCTCCTTGACTTTATATGCATAAAAATGTATAATAAATTGATATAAAATTTTTTTGTTATAAGATATCAGCGCAAAAAGCGGCTGTGCATCAGGCGTTTGCAGCCGGCGCTGAATTTTATTTACTGCTATTTTATTTAAGGAAAGGAGAAAAAATATGCCTTCAAGTTACATTTCCCCGATTTCAATGGATGCTCTTTCAAGTTTATGCTCGGAGCTTGATAAAAATAACTATATAAGAAAAAGCGATTATGAAAGATATCATGTGAAAAGGGGACTCAGAAACAGTGACGGAACGGGTGTTATGGCCGGTTTGACACGTATCTGTTCCGTTGAGGGATATTATATTCTGGATGGTGAAAGAATACCCAAGGAGGGTAAGCTCTCCTACAGAGGATATGACATCAATGATATTGTAAACAGCTGTATTAAAGACGACCGATTCGGTTATGAGGAGGTCGTATGGCTGTTACTTTTCGGCGAGCTGCCGACAGTACAGCAGCTTTACAGCCTCAGGGAAGTCATTGCCGAGTGCAGAGCGCTTCCGGATGAATTTATCGAGGACATGATCATGAAGCATGCCTCAAAGGATATAATGAATAAGATGGCAAGAAGCGTTATGTCCCTTTATTCCTTTGACGAGGATCCGGATGACATATCCATCCCCAATGTTCTTAGGCAGTCGCTCCAGCTGATCGCGCAGATGCCTACGATTATGAACAGCGCTTATCAGGTAAAACGCCGCGCTTTTTATAATAAGACCATGTTTCTCCATCCGATCAGAAAAGACCAGTCCACTGCGGAGTATATACTCAATCAGCTGAGAGTTGACAAAAAATTCACCCGGGAGGAAGCAAAGCTACTGGACATCTGTCTTTTGCTTCATGCGGATCACGGCGGCGGTAATAACTCAACCTTTTCAACAAGGGTTCTGACCTCCAGCGGCACCGATACATATTCCGCCATTACTGCCGGCTTCGGCTCTCTTAAGGGTCCCCGTCACGGCGGCGCGAATATCAGAGTTGCGCAGCAGATGAATGAGATTATGGAGGCTGTTCCCGATTCTACAGATCCGGCTCAGGTAAAGGATTATCTTGTTAAAATACTCAATAAGGAGGCCGGCGATAAATCGGGACTGATTTACGGAATGGGTCATGCTGTTTATACATTATCTGACCCGCGTGCCGTTATTCTTAAGGAAAACGCCAGAAAACTCGCTTATGAAAAGGGATTTGAAAAGGAATTTAAGACTCTTGAGAATATTGAACGTCTGACGCCTCAGGTCTTTGCGGAGGTTAAGGGGGACGAAAAGGAAATGTGCGCCAATGTTGACCTTTATTCCGGACTTGTTTATAAGGTGCTGGGAATACCGGAGGATCTGTACACACCGCTCTTTGCTACTGCCAGAGTTGCCGGTTGGTGCGCCCACCGTCTTGAAGAACTTATTTCAGGCGGCAGAATTATGCGTCCCGCATATAAGAGCGTCAGCCACAGCAAAAAGTTTGTGGATATAAATGACAGAACAGAAAAATAACTATTATATTTAAGGAGATTGTAAAAAGTGCGAAATACAAGAGCGAAAATACCTGCTTTATTGATTGTAATAACAGCTGTCGCCGCTTGTATTTTGCGCTTTTTTCAGTTGACCCGGGAGGGAGACACGTATACATATATTGCCGGGCTTGCGCTGCCTGCATATTCAGTATATCCGCTGATATTTTTAGGTTTGGCTTTTTCCGTAATATATGCTTTGTTAAAGAAAAATCTTGCAGCGGCATTTGATTTTGAGCATACCGGTAACAGCGTTTATTTATCATCGTGGCTTTTGGCGCTGACTTTTTTTTATGATTTTATTCATCAGGGATATAATTGCTATCAATATGTTTCAGACACGTCATATATGGATTATACATATCTTGTACCCCTGTGTATTACCTGTATTTTTGCGCTTTTCAGCTGCTTTTATTTTATCACGGTAGCTGTCAGCGTGAAAAACACAAATTATGATTTCAGGAATTTTACGCTGCTGCATTTTATCCCTGTCGTCTGGGCGTTCACAAAATTATTCTCCATTATGCTTCAGATTGTTGATATAAGCGAAAATGTTGACGTTGCTTGCGAATTTATCCTGTTGTGTTCCATACTGTGCTTTCTTTTAAGCATGATATCGGCAGTTGATAAAAAGGATGCCCCTGCGACAAGGATGTTTGTTTTTTCCTGCGCTTTTCTCGGCTTTATGTCCTTTACCGTGGGGGTCTCCAGAATTGCGGGGATCCTTGCGGGCGCTGCAGCTGCCGGTCAGGCGACTTATTCGGCTGTAACATACATAATGCTGGGCGTTTTTTCGCTGTGCCTTTTAAATGATGTGAATAAACGCAGTAAACTAAATTTAAAGGGAAATATGTAATTTGTTTTTAGATAATTTAAAAACCATTGCTCTGCAGGTTCTGATCTTATATCTTATAGCGGGTATCGGCTTTGTTACGGACAAAACCGGGATATTCAAACAGTCGGACGGTAAAAGACTTATCGACCTGCTGTTTTATACGATCTTGCCCATAGCCATTATCCATACCTTTATGACGATGGAATACTCAGCCGAACATGTCAGAGGCATATTGGTTGCGTTTGCCTGCGCTTTCGCGACGCATATATTCGGCGCGCTTGTATCCATGCTGACCTTCAGAAAAAAGCCGCTTAAGGAGCGCGGCCTTTATCATTACGCGATGATATTGTCAAACGCCGCTTTTCTTGCCCTGCCTATGGCAAAGAGTATTATCGGAAACGAGGGAATATTTTATTGCTCGGTATATGTGGCCGTATTCAATATGGTGGCGTTTACTTTCGGTATTTATGAAATATCCGGCAGACAGGCGAAACTGGATGTAAAAAAACTGATTTTCAATCCGGGTACGATTTCGGTAATCATCGGCCTGCCTCTTTTCTTTTTACAGCCGGATATTCCGTATTTTATCGAGTACCCTATGGAGATCGTGGGCAACTGCAATTCCCCCTTGGCAATGATTATTTTCGGTACGTTTCTCGCCAATTCAAACTTCAGAAATATGTTTGCCAAGAAGGAAATTTATTTTGTGTCTTTTATAAGGCTGATTTTTATTCCCGTGTGTATGCTGGGCCTGTTTTACCTTTGCGGCGTCAGGGGGAATATTTTAACGGCAATGATTATTTCAGCGTCCGCGCCGGCTGCTACCAATACCGCAATGTACGCCGCAAAATATGATAACGACCCGGCGCTCGGCTCGGAAGTGGTGGCGCAGTCGTCGGTGCTTTCGATCCTTACCATGCCTGTAATTGTGGCTCTTGCGACGGTTGTTATATAGAAAAACAGGTTAATGAATTGTAAATTTTATTTTAAAATAAATAGACACAAGTTGAACTTTTTTGGCAGATAATGTATAATGGATTTTAAGGAACGGAATGAACAGAGGGGAAGAAATATATACTATTAAAGGGTGATTTTACATGAAACTGGTTATCGTAATTATTTCTAACAAGGACTTGGCAAAAGTTCTTGCTGCTGCCAGTGCAGAGGGATTTTTTTCAACAAAAATAGCTACAGCCGGTCAGTTTTTGGAGGGCGGACACACTACCGTTCTTTTCGGCGTAAATGATGACAAGGTCGATTTCCTGTTTGACCTGATTGAAAAAAATGTTACAAAACGTGTTGTTAAGAAAACGGGTATTGAAAGCACCATTGAGGGCTCTTTGCTTAAAAAACCCGTTGATGTGGAGGAGTACGGCGCGGTTGCGTTCGTTATTGACGTGGAGCAGTTTAAAAAGCTGTAATTACATTATGGTTACATATTTGTAAATGTTATGAGAACATCGGATTTTATCGGAAATAAAAGAATAACGGAGCAGCTGGGCTGTCTGATTGACGCCAATCGTTTTCCCCAGGCGGTGGTTATTGAAGGGGAGCAGGGCCTCGGAAAGAAAACCCTTGCCCGTTTGCTGGCGTCCGCTCTTGTTTGCAGGGGCGGGGAAAAACCGTGCGGTCAGTGCTCCCAGTGCCGTAAGGCAGAGGAAAGGATTCATCCTGATATTTTTGAGTACAGCGCCCCGGGAGGCGCCAATTCTTTTCATATTGATGTTGTGCGGGATATTATAAAGGATGTCTTCATTCAGCCGAATGAGGCGGAGCATAAGGTCTATATACTTGGCAATGCCGACTGTATGAGCATTTCAGCCCAGAACGCGCTTTTAAAGGTTTTAGAGGAGCCGCCGGCCTACGCCGTGTTTATACTTACGGCTCAGTCAAAAAGCAAGCTGCTGGAAACGGTGCTGTCCAGGTCGGTGACGGTTACCCTTGAGGGTGTGGATCCTGATGAGGGCGCCAAGTACATTTGCTCGAGATTTGCCGATACGGATTATGATAAAGCGAAAAGCGGGCTTGAAACATTCAACGGAAATATAGGAAAAACCATCGACAGCCTTTCCGGCGGAAAGGAAAATGAAATGGCGCAGGTCTGCCGTGATATATGCCGGGCGCTTGTGAATGAAAATGAATATTCTCTTTTGTGCGCCTGTTCGGTATTTCAGAAGGACAGGGAATCTATTGTTTTTGCCTGCGATTTTTTAAAAAATATTTTCAGGGACGCTTTGGTGTACGGCAGCGGCGCGCAGCTTATGTCAGGGCAAAAGGATACAGCCAAGCTGTTAAAAACAAAACTTACCAGACAAAAACTGGTTGACTTACTGCGCGTTTGTGATACACTTAAGAAAATGGCGTTAATGAATTCAAACAATTCGATTTTAATTACAAAGATCTGCTACAGCTTAAGACAGGCGGCGGGCAGATAGTAATGCGCCGTAAAATTAACGGAGGATATATAAATGATAAAGGTTGTTGGTGTCCGTTTTAAGGATACGGGCAAGACTTATTATTTTGACCCGCGGGGTCTTGATATAAAAAGAGGTCAGACGCTGGTGGTGGAAACGTCCAAGGGCATCGAATGCGGAACCGCTCAGTATCCGGTGAAGGAGATTGAGGAGGATAAAATCGTTTCTCCCTTAAAACCAGTGAAAAGAATTGCTACAGAAGAAGATCTGACCGTACTTGAGGAGAACAAAAAGCTGGAGAAGGAAGCGCTTAAAATCTGCGCGGAAAAAATAAAGAAACACGGACTGGAGATGTATTTGACGGACGCCGAATATTCTTTTGACCGGTCAAAGATCATTTTCTTTTTTACTGCCGACGGCAGGGTGGATTTCAGAGAACTTGTGAAGGATTTAGGTTCCCATTTCCATACAAGAATTGAACTCAGGCAAATCGGTGTCAGGGATGAAAGCAGACTGCTGGGCGGTCTGGGCATCTGCGGCAGACCGTTTTGCTGTTCAACCTTCCTGGATGATTTTCATTCCGTAACAATTAAAATGGCAAAGGACCAGGGTCTCTCCCTTGCCCCCAGCAAAATCAGCGGAACCTGCGGCAGACTGATGTGTTGTCTGAAATATGAGCAGAATGCATACGAATATCTCAATAAAATAACGCCTAAGAAAAATACCGTTGTGGAAGTTAACGGGGAGAGGGGCGTTGTTGTGGATACATCCATTTTAACCGGCAAGGTCAAGATACAGCTTGACAAATCTCCCGACGGTCTCCCGATTATCGCGGACAGGGAAAATGTTATGGTCATAAGGGATAACGCGCCGGGGGCGAGAGCGGTAAAATCCGAGCGTAAATCATAATTTGTTTATATTTCATTCGAAAAAGAAAAAAGAGGAAAACATTAAAAATACTTGATTTTTAATGCTTTTACTGTTATATTAAAGTTGGAAGTTTGATGTAGGAGGTGTATATAAATGGCATACGTAATTTCCGATGATTGTATTTCATGCGGTGCTTGTGCTGCCGAATGTCCTGTAAGTGCTATTTCTGAGGGTGACGGCAAATTTGTTATCGACGCTGACACATGTATCGAGTGCGGCGCTTGTGAAGCAGCCTGCCCTGTAAGCGCTCCTTCTCAGGCATAAGACATACATTTCTTAAGGGAAAGACACACTTTGTAAGTGTGTCTTTTTCTTTATGTAGGGCTTTTGATTTTATATTGTGCAGTATGGGCAAAAAATTTTTTCCAGTTCCTGTTATTTTATATAAAGTTACGATTTTAAAAAATAAACAGTCTATTTCGCAAAATATAATTGACATATGTCAGAAATAATGTATAATATGAGCGTAGTCATTGATAATATATCAGGGCGAGGATATTTCCGGTTTATTGAAGCGGCCGGATAATTCCCCAGCGGAGAAATGAGGTGCTAAATGTCCCGTCCGAGAAAACACAGGAGAGTATGTTCTGTACCTGATGAAAAAAACTACAATGTAAACGCAAATAAGGATAAAACGATTGATATTACCGTGGATGAATACGAAGTGGTCAGGCTTATTGATTATGTGGGGCTGACGCAGCAGGAATGCGCCAGGCAGATGCAGGTTGCCCGCTCCACGATAACCGCCATTTACGATACGGTAAGGTACAAGATTTCCGATTCAATCGTAAACAGCAAAGCCATTAAGGTGGAGGGCGGCGACTATGAGGTCTGCCCCAATTCCAAACATTGCTGCGGTCAGTGCGGAAAGAACCGGTGCGGCAGATGCAAACACGGCTCCTGCGACAGATGTATCGGTATTTTTCACGAGCCGGGTATGGAGTGCTTTGTGGTACAATATAACTGATTAAATATTTTTATATATTTTATTTTTAGGAGGAAAATAAATGGAAGCGTGGAGAAACTTTAAAGAAGGCGTATGGTGTGATGAGATCAACGTAAGCAATTTCATTAAACTCAACTACACTGCCTATGATGGGGATTCATCTTTTCTTGCGGGTGCTACGGACAGAACAAAGGACGTTCTTGAGCAGGTTAAAGAGCTTCTGATCAAAGAAAATGAAAACGGCGGTGTGCTTGACGTGGATACGGAAAAGGTGCTTTCAATCCTTTCACACAAGCCGGGATATATTGATAAGGAAAAGGATATAATCGTTGGATTACAGACCGACGAGCCGCTGAAAAGAGGCGTATCTCCCTTTGCCGGATACAGAAATGCCGTTCAGGCATGTCATGCTTACGGCTATGAGATTTCCGACAAGATCAAGGACGAGTTCACATACAGGACCACTCATAATACTGGTGTGTTCCGTGTTTATACCGACACAATGAAAAAGGCGCGTCACGCAGGTATTCTTACCGGTCTGCCGGACGCTTATGCCCGCGGAAGAATTATCGGCGACTACAGACGTATCGCGCTGTACGGTATGGATTATCTGATTGAGCAGAAAAAGCTTGACAAGAAAAGAATAGGGGAAGCGGATGTTTTTGACGAGGAGACCATTCATCTTCTTGAGGATCTTTCCAAGCAGCTTGACTTCATGAATCAGCTCAAGGGACTAGCTCTTGATTACGGTTATGATATTTCAAAGCCTGCCACAACGGCCAAGGAAGCGATCCAGTGGCTGTATTTCGGTTATCTCGGAGCTATCAAGGAGCAGAACGGCGCCGCAAACTCCATCGGCAGAATCGCTGAGTTTATCGACTGCTATATTGAAAGAGATCTTGCTGAGGGAACTCTTGACGAAAAAGGCGCGCAGGAGCTGATCGACGATCTTGTTCTTAAGCTTCGTCTGGTACGTCACCTTCGTACACCGGAATACAACGAGCTTTTTGCCGGAGATCCGGTTTGGGTAACACTTTCCCTTGCTGGTGTAACGGGTGAGGGCAAATCTATGTGCTCCAAGACTTCTTTCCGTGTTCTGCAGACGCTTTACAATCTCGGACCGTCCGCTGAGCCGAACATCACAGTTCTCTGGTCAGAGCATCTTCCTCAGGGATTCAAGGATTTCTGCGCTCAGGTTTCCATAGATACCGACTCTATCCAGTATGAAAACGACGATGTTATGAGAAGAATGTACGGCGACGACTATGCCATTGCCTGCTGCGTATCCGCTATGAAGGAAGGCAAGCAGATGCAGTTCTTCGGCGCCAGATGCAATCTTGCCAAAGTACTTCTTATGGCGCTTAACGGCGGTAAGGATGAGATCGAAGGCGAGCAGATTGCTCCCGCGGGAGAAGTATTTGAGGAAGAAGTCCTTGATTATGACAAGGTAATGGCTTCCTATAAAAAGTACCTTTCCTGGATGGCGAAGCTTTATGTAAACACCATGAACGTCATCCACTATATGCACGATAAATACGCTTATGAAAGACTTATGATGGGTCTTCATGATACAAATGTGGAAAGACTAATGGCTTTCGGTGTTTCCGGTATGTCCGTTGCCACCGATTCGCTTTCAGCCATCAAGTACGCGAAGGTAACGCCGATCAAGGACGAGCGCGGCATCATCACCGAATTTAATGTTGAGGGAGATTTCCCAAAATACGGCAACGATGATGACAGGGTAGACCTTATCGGCAAGGAGCTTGTTGATTATTTCTATCATGAGCTTTGCAAGACGCCTGCGTACCGCGGCGCTAAGCATACGCTTTCTATTCTTACGATCACATCCAATGTAATGTACGGTAAAAAGACAGGTTCAACGCCTGACGGACGTAAAGCCGGCGAACCTTTTGCTCCGGGAGCAAACCCGATGCACGGCAGGGACGCAGAAGGCGCTCTCGCGTCACTGAACTCCGTTGCCAAGCTGGACTATGCCTGCTGTCAGGATGGTATTTCAAACACCTTCTCCATTACACCAGATACACTGGGTCATGACAGACAGGAGCAGATCGACCACCTTACAACCATGCTTGACGGCTATTTTGCGCAGGACGCGCATCATCTTAACGTCAATGTTCTTAACCGTGAAAAGCTTATCGCGGCTATGAACGACCCGACTCTTTATCCTTCTCTCACGATTCGTGTAAGCGGATATGCCGTAAACTTCAATAAGCTTACAAGAGAAAAGCAGGAAGAGGTTATCGCAAGAACATTCCATACGTCTATGTAATCGTTCTTTACAGTTTATGGATAAAACCCGTTGGAGTCATTGTATTTCAACGGGTTTTGTGTTATTCTTTTATTATGCATGATGTTTGTCCAAAGAGAAAAACAAACAGGTTAAAACAGTTTGATTACAGCCAAAACGGCGCATATTTTATCACGATATGTACGCATAATCGAAAAGAAATATTATCGCAAATTAACGTAGGGGACGGGTCTCCCGTCCCGAAATTGACAATATACGGTGATATTGTTTTGAAATTAATCAATGAAATTTCTAATAAATATCCAAATGTAATTGTTGATAAATATGTAATTATGCCCAATCATATACATATTATTTTGGCAATAATCAATCATAACGGGACGGGAGACCCGTCCCCTACAATATCAAATATTGTTGCATGGTTAAAATACACATCAACAAAGGAAATGAATTCATTAAAAAAATCTGCAGGCACACGCATTTTCCAGCGTTCCTTTTACGACCACATCATACGAAATGAAGCGGATTATCTGAACATATGGCAATACATAGAAGATAATCCTCTTAGATGGCATGACGATAAATATTATACAGGAGATGATAAAAATGGCTTTGACGGCTGATATACATTCCTTTGAATCCATGGCGGCGCTGGACGGCGACGGTATACGCTACGCCGTGTTTCTGACCGGCTGTCCGCTGCGGTGCGTCTACTGCCATAATCCCGATACCTGGTATAAGTCCGGCAACGCATGGACGTCTGAAGATCTGGTAAAAAAAATAAAGCGGTACAAGCCTTATTTTAAAAACGGCGGCGGTGTTACCTTTTCCGGAGGAGAGCCTCTTTTAAATGCGGAATTTATTATTGAGACCGGAAAGCTGCTTAAAGAGGAGAATATCCATTATGCTGTTGATACCTCCGGCAGCGTGCCTTTGACGGATTCTGTTAAAAAAGCTCTTGACGGCGCCGACCTTGTTATACTGGACCTGAAATTTTATGACAGGGAGGATTATGCCCAATATACCAAAGGCAATTTTGACCATTTTGTCGCCATAGGTAAGTATTGTTCTGAAAGGGGGATAAGACTCTGGTTAAGAACGGTCATTGTGCCCGGTATAAATGACAGCGCCGAAAGCATAAAAAAATACGCTGAATTTTCCAAACAGTTTCAATTTGAAAAATACGAATTGCTTGCCTTTCACACGATGGGATTTTTTAAATATGATAATCTTAAAATTGACAATCCGCTGAAAGAAACTCTTGCCCTTGACAAAGAAAGATTAAAGGAACTCCAGACAATCCTGGATAATAGTATAAAGAGATAAAGAGCTGATATAAGATTGGCTCTTTTATTTTGTCAGATTACAGAACGAATTTGTTAAATTTTTCACAAATTAAAAAATTGAGAAAAAAACAGCACAAAAATATTGTTATTTTTTTATCATTTTTATATCATATGGAGAAATCACACAAAAAATATTGAAATTGTTTTTATTTAATATTATTATATCTACGATCAAATTGTTAATAAATTAACGATTTGCGAAAAGCGGAGATTTTTATTCCGGCAGATACAGTTTATGGAGGTAGACAAAATGGCAAGAGAAGTTATCGACAGTGTTGAAAAGCTTGAAGCGGAGCTTGCTAAGGTTCGCGCCGCGCAGAAAAAGTTTTCAACCTACACGCAGGAGCAGGTTGATAAGATTTTCCTGGCTGCTGCCAAAGCCGCGAATATGCAGAGGATTCCTCTGGCAAAGATGGCGGTTGAGGAAACGGGTATGGGCATAGTTGAGGATAAGGTTATCAAAAACCACTATGCTGCTGAGTATATCTATAATAAGTATAAGAACACAAAGACCTGCGGCGTTATTGAAGAGAACAAGGCTTTCGGCACAATGAGGATTGCGGAGCCTCTGGGTGTTATTGCCGCTGTTATTCCAACTACGAACCCCACTTCCACGGCAATATTTAAAACGCTTATCGCCCTTAAGACGAGAAACGGTATTATCATTTCTCCTCATCCGAGAGCGAAAAAATCAACTGCAGCTGCCGCTCAGGTGGTTCTTGAGGCTGCTGTTGAGGCAGGCGCTCCCGAGGGCATTATTTCCTGGATCGACGCGCCGTCACTGGACATGACAAATCTTCTGATGAAAGAAGCTGATATTATCCTCGCTACAGGCGGTCCCGGTATGGTCAAGGCTGCTTATTCCAGCGGCAAGCCGGCTCTGGGCGTAGGCGCCGGAAACACCCCGGCAATCATTGACGAGAGCGCGGATATCGTTAAAGCGGTCAATTCCATTATCCATTCCAAGACCTTTGATAACGGTATGATCTGTGCTTCAGAGCAGTCCTGTATCGTCGACAAAAAGGTTTATAAAGAAGTACGCAAGGAGTTTGAGGACAGAGGCTGTTATTTCCTCAAGGGTGACGAGATTGACAAGGTGCGCAAGACAATTATTATCAACGGTGCGCTGAATGCGAAAATCGTTGGTCAGAAACCTGTGACCATCGCCGCTTTGGCAGGCGTTAAGGTACCGGAGGAGACCAAGATTCTGATCGGCGAGGTCGAGTCCGTTGACATCAGCGAGGAATTCGCGCACGAAAAGCTTTCTCCCGTACTGGCTATGTATAAGAGCAATGATTTCAGCGACGCGCTGGATAAAGCGGAACAGCTTATTGCAGACGGCGGTTACGGTCATACTTCTTCTGTTTATCTGAATGAAACAACACAGAGAGCAAAGATCGACGAATTTGCCGCGCGTATGAAGACCTGCCGTATTCTTGTCAATACGCCGTCTTCCTTCGGCGGTATCGGAGACCTTTACAACTTTGATCTGGCTCCGTCACTTACACTGGGCTGCGGCTCCTGGGGCGGCAACTCAGTATCTGAAAATGTAGGTGTTAAGCACCTGCTCAATATAAAGACCGTTGCGGAAAGAAGGGAAAATATGCTTTGGTTCAGGGCTCCTGAAAAGGTTTATATCAAAAAAGGCTGTCTCCCTGTTGCTCTCGATGAGCTGGGCACAGTGATGGGTAAGAAAAAGGCATTTATCGTAACCGACTCATTCCTTTACAACAACGGCTACACAAAGCCGATTACAGATAAGCTCGATTCCATGGGTATCGTTCATTCCACATTCTTTAATGTTGCTCCGGACCCGACCCTTGCCTGCGCGAAAGAGGGCGTTGCGCAGATTAATGCGTTCCAGCCTGACTGCATTATCGCGGTAGGCGGTGGTTCCGCAATGGACGCCGCTAAGATTATGTGGGTACTTTACGAGCATCCGGAAGAGGATTTCTATGACCTTGCAATGAGATTCATGGATATCCGCAAGAGAGTTTACACCTTCCCGAAAATGGGTGAAAAAGCGTACTTTATTGCTATCCCCACATCAGCAGGTACCGGTTCCGAGGTAACGCCTTTCGCCGTTATTACAGACGAAAAGACCGGAACCAAGTATCCGCTTGCCGACTATCAGCTTATGCCGAATATGGCAATCGTTGACGCTGATTTCCATATGACAGCTCCCAAGGGCCTTACTGCCGCTTCCGGTATTGACGCAGTTACGCACGCCCTGGAAGCCTACGCCTCTATGATGGCTACGGAATTTACGGACGGTCTTGCTATTGAAGCGCTTAAAAATATTTTCGAGTATCTGCCGAGAGCCTATGACAATGGTCCCAACGATCCGGTAGCAAGGGAGAAAATGGCAAATGCCGCCACGATGGCAGGTATGGCTTTCGCCAACGCGTTTCTGGGCGTATGTCACTCCATGGCGCACAAGCTGGGCGCTTTCCATCACCTTCCTCACGGTGTTGCCAACGCGCTTATGATCGACTACGTTCTTGAATTCAATGCGGCTGAGGCTCCGGCTAAGATGGGTACTTTCAGTCAGTACGACCATCCTCACACGCTGGAACGCTACGCACAGGTGGCTGACGCGCTTGGAGTAAAGGGCAGAACAGATGAAACGAAGCTTAAGGGACTGATCAAGAAGATTGACGAACTTAAGGAATACTGCGGTATCAAAAAGACCATCAAGGATTACGGCGTTGATGAAAAGTACTTCCTTGACACGCTGGACGATATGGTTGAACAGGCTTTTGATGACCAGTGCACAGCCGCCAACCCGAGATATCCGCTTATGAGTGAAATCAAGGATATGTATCTCAGAGCGTATTACGGCAAGTAATCACTTGAATCTATAACGGTATTCAGGTATAATTAACAGGGGGTGTCATTATGGCAACGATTAAAGAGAGAGAACATAAGAAATTTTACCGTGACGGCGACAAGCTCGTTAAGGAATTTGATGAAACCTTTACAAAAGCGGAGGTGCTCAACGAGGCGCTGAATAACGCCAGGGTGGAGGAAACAGGTCTGAAAATTCCAAAGCTCCTTGACGTCAGAAAAACAGAGAACGGCTGGGCGATTACCAGGGAATATATTGAGGGTAAGACCCTTTCCGAGCTTATGGATGAAAATCCCGAAAAGGAAGACGAATATCTTGAAAAATTCGTTGATCTTCAGATGGAGATCCATTCAAAGAGGTCTCCCCACCTGAACAAAATCAAGGATAAGATGCATGAGAAAATCAGCGCGTCATCCTATGAGGCAACCATTCGGTATGATCTTCATAACCGTCTTGAGGGTATGAAAAAACATACCAAGGTGCTTCACGGCGATTACTGCCCGTCAAACGTGCTGGTTACCGCCGACGGCGAGTACTATATCATCGACTGGTCGCACGCAACACAGGGCAACGCTTCCGCCGATGCCGCCAGGACTTACCTTACCTTTAATCTTCAGGGCAATAAGGAACTTGCTGAGAAATATCTCAACCTGTTCTGCAAAAAGGCGGATATTCCAAAACAGCTTGTACAGCAGTGGATGCCGATTGTCGCCTGCTCTGAAAGCGTTAAGAATATTCCGGGAGAAAAGGAACTCCTTGATTCCTGGGTAAATGTTTTTGACTTCCAATAATAAAATATTTTTAAGGGATATGCACAAGGTGCATATCCCTTTCTTTTTATTATTGCTCCGCTTTTGCCACGTCCGCGAATATAATGAAGTGGTCGCTCATTTGGCTCATGATTTCATCCGACAGTATGGAATACCTGCAAACGGTTGCTTCGCCCTTTAAAAATATGTGATCAAAAGTAGGTTTATCCACTTTTCTGGAGTTGCCCTGGGTTTTGCATTCGGCAATATATTTTGTATCGGTCAAGGTGTCAGTAATTTTATTGTATATAGAGGGAGCGAAATATTCATTTTCGTATCCGCCGTTATCCATAGAGTTAAAATCACCGGCACAATATACGGCACATCCAAAGCGTTTCCCGAGTTCTGCCGCCAGTTCAATCTGTTCGTTCGCCTGGGTATTCATTATTCTTAGTTCTTCTTTTTCTTTACCGCTGCGGATTAAATCAAAATGAGTGGAGGTGACTGCATATCTCGTTTTTGTTGCTTTATCCTCAAAGTATCCCCATACGATTCTCCTGAGTCTCGGATCGTCGCCTTGTGTGTACTCCATTCTTCCATAATCCAGAAGGGTAACTGTCTGCGAGTTATACATAAGCCCCGTCATATGGTATAAAATACCTGACGAAATGGGATATATAAGCTGATAACTGCCTTTATTTTTTGTAATACAGCAGTACCATTGGTTGCTCATTTCCTGGATGGCCACCACATCCGGCCTGTAAGTATCCAGTATTTTAAAAAATATTTTTGCCCTTTTGTGTGCGTCGGTGCCGCCCCAGCTTTCGTAGTTTGCCAGCAGGTTCGCGCTCATGATTCTTGAGTAAGCGCTTGGATTACGGGTGGTATCGGCATTTTGAAGCGATTCCTCAAATCCCTGCGGCAGACTGTATCCGTCACAGTTGCCTCGGACATTCACCGTAACGATAAAGGCGGCGGCGCTGAAAGAAACAAGGCAAAGCCCGATGACTAAAAATTTAACTGACTTTTTCATTCATACCTCTAAATTTTCTGTTTGGTTTTATTTTTTGCAATGGCGGATAAAAAATCAGCACGATGAAAAATTTTAATTAAAATTTCATATTATTTATAACAATCCGAAAATTTTGATTCTTTACTACTAAGAATGATTATGATAATATGAAAATAGAAATAACAAGGGGTGAGAATTTGAGATTTTATCAGATTACGGATCTGCATTTTTATCCGGCAAAAGAAATGAAAGCCTGCGGAAAGGAATGGGAAAAGCGAGCAGCATATGACCAAAAATGTATTGCTGAAAGTGAAGCGATTATTGATTCCACCATTGATTTTCTGCTTGCCGATAAGGAGATTGATATTCTGCTCGTAAGCGGCGATAATGTCTGTGACGGTGAAAGAGCAGGGCATTACGCTCTGCAGAAAAAACTGCGCAGACTGACGGACGCCGATAAAAAAGTATTTCTAATTACGGGTACGCACGACCTGCACCCTGAGCCGAAAGGCTACTCCGAGGAAAAGGGCGAGTATATTGCTGAAGGATGCACCAGGCAGGAACTTATTGAAATATACGGTGAGTTTGGATATAATGACGCCATTGCCGTTCATCCGGACACCTTTTCCTATGTTGCGAAGCTTGACGAACATACCAGACTGTTTGTACTTAACGATGACGGAATCGGTTTTGAGGACGGTTTTCACGGCTATTTTGATGATGAACTGAACTGGATAAAAGAACAGCTTGAGGAGGGGAAGACAAGCGGTGACACAATGCTTGTCATGGGTCACCATCCGCTTCTGGCGCCCAGTCCCTTTTATGCCTTTTACTGCAAGGATCAGATGCTGGGAAACTGTGAGGAGATAGCCGAACTCTTTGCCGATTACGGCGTGCGATTTATGTTTACCGGTCATACCCATATGCAGAATATAAATTATTTTGATACGCCTAAGGGCAACAGGATTTATGACATAAATACGGCAAGTCTTATCGCATATCCCAGTCCTATAAGGAGAATGGAACTGACGGAAAAAACGCTTAAGGTGGAAACACTGCATATCTCACATATCGACTATGATTTAAAGGGTATGTCGTATATGACTTACAGCAGAGAACATTTTGATTATATACTCAAGGATATTCTTTATTCTGCCGCCCATGATATAGACCGGTTTTGTGAAATCAGTGAAAGCTTCAGCCTGCCTAAGGAAAAGGCAAAAAAGCTGGCTGTCCCGATTCAGATACTCGGTAAGATTCTGGATACTCTGACATTTAAAAAGGCCGGTACCCTTCTTTGCTGCAAAAACAAAATTGCCCCGAGGATGTACAATGTCCGTCTTGCCGATTTCATCATTGAACTTGTCAGGAATATGTACGCCGGCGACGAGCCCTACGCGCCCGGAACAGCGGAGTACGATTCGTTTATGGCAATCTATCATCGTGTGGCGCCTCTTTTGCATAAGATTCTCGGTTCGGATGAAATAGATAAGGTTATGGAAGGCGTACTCTATGACGCCGGATTGCCGGACAATGACGCGGTTCTGCCCGTTCCTGCGAGGGCATGATGTTGACACGGGTAAGGGAATATGTTACCATAGAAAAACAAGGTGATTTTTATGATGAATCAGGTTAATAAAATGAACAGACAGATGCATCTTATGCGTAGATTTCGCATGGGACTCATTTGTGCTGTTCATCTATGGTGATATACTATATTTATTTTTGTACCTGACCACGGATGAGCTATCATCGGTGGTATTTTTATTTTGGAGGTTTATGTCTATGCGGGAATATACAATAGAACAAATCGGCATTGACGAGTATGGTAAGTGCGGTAATATATGGAATATGGAAACATGTCCGTTTACTGAAAAATTCAGAAAGCAGATTATAGACGGTAAACGCCTGGTCTATATATACAAAATCGGCGGTGAATTTATAGGAGAAGGTGATTTGGTAACCGGTATGGATGACCGTGATTATTTCATACCCGGCAGGAGAATTTATTTTTCCAGGCTGATTGTAAAAAAGGAATACCGCAATCAGGGGATAGGTTCGGATATTCTTGATCATCTTCTTGAGCAAGCAAAGTGGCTGGGATATAAGGAGGCTGCTTTGGGAGTGGATATCAGCAACAGCACAGCGATTCATCTTTATGAGAAAAAAGATTTCAGATGTATTGCGGAATGTGAGGACGAGTATGGTAAGTTTTACAAAATGCTGAAATTACTGTGAAAGGAAAAAGAAAATGAAATTAGTATTGATAACGGGTGACGCGGCGGTGGGAAAATGACTGTCGGTCAGGAGCTGATGAAAATAACAGACTTAAGGCTGTTTCACAACCATATGACCATTGAGCCGGTGCTTGATATTTTCGGCTATTTTAACGTTGATGCCATAAAGCAGGTCAGGGAGGTTATATTCAAAGAATATGCGAAATCCAATCATTACGGTCTGATTTTCACATTTATGTGGGCGTTTGACTGTCAGGAGGATTGGGACTATGTGGCACATGTCTGCGATATGTTCAGTGGTGCACAAGTGTACTGCGCGGAGCTTATTGCCCCTCAGGAAATACGTCTGCAGAGAAACGCTACGGAAAACAGGCTGCACAACAAGCCGTCAAAAAGAGATATTGAAACGTCAAATCGCAGACTGCTCGATGATGATAAAAATCACCGTTTCGTCAGCAAGGAAGGGGAAATCCCGTTTGAGAATTATCTCAGAATAAATAATACGGATATTACGGCGGCGCAGGCTGCTGCATATATAAAAGATAAATTCAATTTGTAATTTTTTTTCATTTGACTTAAATACTGAATTAATATATCCTTAGACTAAGGAGGGGTGTTATGAAAAATAAAATCACGCTTGATACCGGAAGAAAGGTATTCCCAGTCATTCTGATGGTTTTGGGTATCGGAATTATGCTGGCAACATGGATAGTACGGTTAAATATTGTGGCTGTGGTGGGCGTTGCGTACTGCTGTATCATGTCGGCAGTTATTGCGCTGACGCTGATCATTAAGAAAAAAGTATACGCACCTATGATTTTCGGTTACGCTGCGGCTTGTATCGGTATTGTGATCTATTACATTATTTGGGGCGCCGACGCAGGATTCGGAGCTTTCACATCAGGACTCGCCGGGTTTCATTCCGCTGACCATCCGTGGCTGACAGGGGAGGGCAATTTCGGCACCAGACTCCTTGGGAATCTACTCCTGATTTTTCCCAGCGCCGTTGCGCTTTGGGGACTGTTTTTTACAGCGAAAAAAACATTTAAAAAAGAATGGTTAAAGCGGTTTACCTCCGCTGTACTGTGTATAGCGCTGGTGGGTACAAGTATCTTTTATGTTCTGACCATGAATATGCGCTCCAAGCCAAATACGGACAGACTTTGGGAGGGACAGGATGATTACCTCAACAATGTGGACAAAACAGCCGGTTCAGACAGCCCGAATGTCCTGATTATATTGATGGACGACCTGGGCTACGGAGACGTATCCCTGAACGGCTCCATATACAGTACGCCAAATATCGACAGTATTGGTGAAAACGGCCTTAATTTTGAAAATTTCTATTCGTCTTATTCTGTATGTTCTCCGGCGCGTTTTGCCTGCCTTACCGGCAGATATCCGTACAGGGGGTATGCGGACAATGTTATTTATCCGACGGTCGATACGCTTTCACCTTTTGCCTCCACAAGAATATTCAATTCTATTGAATTGGGAGCTAATGCCGATGGTATGCTGGGAGATGAGATCACGGTTGCGGAAACATTTAAGGCAGCAGGTTACTCTACAGGAATTTTCGGCAAATGGCATTTGGGTGACTACGGCGAGTATTTGCCGACAAATCAGGGCTTTGATTATTTTTACGGAAGCCATTATGTAAACGATATGACGCCGTTTTATCATGTCAGGGAAGAAAACGGTGAGTATACCATCGTTCACGGTACGGATGAGCTAAAGGATCAGTCCATGGCAACACAGTGGATCCACGATGAAATTTCCGCCTGGATATCCGAGCAGGCGCAGTCGGATTCGCCGTTTTTTGCCATGTATACATCTCCCTGGCCTCATGCTCCTGTTTACGCCGGTGACGACTATGACGGCGTGTCGGGAATGGGTACCTATGTGGATTGCATCACGGAGTTTGACACATACCTTGGCATTCTTTTTAACACGATGGAGGAGCTCGGTGTGCTTGAAGATACGATTATCGTATTTACGAGCGATAATGGCCCTGCTCTTGAAGGCTCGGTAAATGAGTTAAGGGGAGGCAAGTACCTTGCGTACGAAGGGGGACAGAAGGTGCCGTTTATGATCAGATGGGATCATTCCGACGGCGCATTGGGTGAAACCGGTACTGTCAGGACACAGTCCGCTACCCTTGTGGACCTTTATCCCACCCTTGTTGAACTTTGCGGTATTACCGGAAACGGCGGCTCGGATGTGAATTACATGCCTGCGGACAGAGTCATTGACGGTGTTTCCATGGCACAGCTGCTGAAAAATGATACGGTCATTCATACCTCGGGGCACCCCATTCTCCATATGAAGCGTGAGGATATCAAGGCTATACAGTATACCGTTTCTACCGAAAGCGTTATGCAACAGTATCCGGATTACACATATGATGTGCTGACAGATAACGATTATGTGACTTTCAAGTATTTTGACAGGATTCAAAATGACAATTCAGCCTTCTTTGACAAGTACAGAAACAACTGGCTCCATATTCTTACGGATGATTCGGGAGAGAATTATAACAGGACGACTGTTTACCCGGAGATTGCCGATGAAATGAACGAACGCCTGCAGGAGATTCAAAAGGATTTTAAGGAAAACCGCAGAGGAATTATAGAACGCTGATAAAAATCATAAAGTCGTCTGAATTTTCAGACGGCTTTGTTTTGCAGTTTCCGGTATCTATTGACGGATTTGATTTTGTGGTTTAATATAAACATATAAAAATAATGCTTTTCGGAGGGACACCACCATGCCGCCGCTTTCCATCATGATAAAGCCTGCCTCGTCGCTGTGCAACCTTTCCTGTGAATACTGTTTTTACCGTGATGTTTCAGAGCACAGGGAGCACCTGGGTTACGGTATTATGGACAGGGAAACGGCAAAATCGCTGATACAAAAAGCCCTTGTGTTTGCGGATGCCCATCCGGTGGCGTTTGCTTTTCAGGGCGGCGAGCCGACAATGGCAGGGCTTGATTATTTCAGATATTTTACCGATACTGTCAGGGCTGAAAATAAAAAAAACAGTCCCGTTTATTACAGTATACAGACGAACGGTATGCTGATTGACGATGAATGGGCAAGGTTTCTGACAAAAAATCATTTTCTTGTGGGGCTCAGTCTTGACGGAGACCGGGAAAGAAATAAATTCAGAAAAAAGCCTAACGGCACAAACGCCTTTTACCGTATACTCAGTGCCGCTGAATGTTTTGAAAGAAACGGCACGCAGTTCAATATACTTACCGTACTGACGGGCTATTGCGCGGAAAACGCCGCTGATATATATAAATATTTCAGGAGCAAGGGCTTCAGATATCTTCAGTTCATACCCTGTCTGCGCCCCTTTGATTCTGCGGAGGAAAGCGAGCTTTATATGACAAATGAGCAGTACGCCGATTTTCTTATCAAGGTTTTTAATCTTTATGTCAAGGACTATGTCCGTCACCGGTACATAAGCATTCGGCAGTTTGATAACTGGGTGCGTATTTATCTGGGACAACCCTCGGAGCAGTGCGGAATGAACGGCTTTTGCTCCCACCAGTTTGTCAGCGAGAGCAACGGAAATATTTATCCCTGCGATTTCTATTGCACGGATGAATACCTCCTTGGGAATATAAAGGAAAAATCATTTAAAGAGCTTGCGTTCTGCGATACGGCAAAGAAATTTATTACAGAGAGCGCCGTTATACCGGAAAAATGCAAGAACTGCAAATTTTACGGCATCTGCAGGGCGGGGGGCTGCAAGCGCACACGGCAGAGCGCGGACTACTGCGAGGCGTATAAGAAGTTCTTTTCCGCCTGTCTGCCGCTGTTCAGAGTATTCGCCAATGAAAACCCTCCGGAATTTTAATATCGACGTTTTATACCTGATATGCAAAAGACCTGCTGAATAAAATCAGCAGGTCTTTCATCATTTTGCAATGCTTATTCTGTTGTTACAGAGGTTGCCGGGATGAACGTATCGTTGTCTGAATCCTCAAACTCCACGGTGACTGTGTCACCGGTCGAGATGAGCAGAACCTCCATAGCGTCAACAACGCTGATATAATAATACTTGCCGTCAATCTGCAGGTAATAAACCGTGTTTCCGTCGTTGACTGATGAGCGTATGTCCGTGACCTCTCCGGTTATGGTGTTGGCGTTATCTCTTTCGCCTCCGCCGGTGTTTTCCGCCGTGTCTGTGGTGTCCGGCGTTTCACTGTCTGATACATTGTCGGAGCCGGCAATGTCATTTTCATCAACAAGTACATCTTCCTTATTTACATCTCCGGCGATACCTTTTTCCTTCAGCGCGTCAATATAGCTTTCAAGGGCGCTGTTAAGGGCTCCGGCATCGCTTTTGGCAACGTCAAGAAGACCGGTGCCGACAATCGTCTTATCCTCCAGATTTACAAAGGCGTAGCCTTTAACCGTATCCCCATCACCGTAAAGGGACATAAAGTATGTCGGTGTTCCGTCAATTCCCAGCAGTATCGGGAATGTAGCACCGTAATTATAATTCTGAACGGCGTCCGTCGCCGATTGCTGAGCAGCGCTTTCAATCGCTCCGGCGTTTGCGTAATATCTGGTTTCCTTGGTGCGCTGATTGCAGAGGATGAAACCAAAGTTTGACGTGTCGGATTCCGCGGAGGTAACACCGGTATATACCCACACATCATCATCCATAGCGATATTTCCGCTGCCGGTTGACGCGATATTTACATCCTCCTGGAATATGATTGAATTCCAGAAGCCGTTTTGCAGCTTGCCGTAATAATTGTACTGTTCGATTATAAGCGCCTCACTGTATACCACATCAATCCAGTTCAGCGAACTGTCCGTCCTTATTTGTTCAATATCGTAATACTGACTTTCACCGGTAAGCGCATCGGTAATGATTGCACCTTTAACATCTGTTCCGCCGAAAAGACCGATGGTTTTGTCAAGAACGGCCGTAACCCAATAAGGGTGCATGGTATCGTCAATTTCAAAATTGGGGGTATCCAAAAGTTCGGTGGGATACTGAAAACGCAGATGACGTATGAGCTTTTCGTTGAACAGTTCAGTAGGTGAATATTTGATTCCCTCACCAAATTCATCTACGCAGTTAACAGCGCTTACCTGCTGACTTACAAGGTCAATCAGCATATATGCCGGCAAACCGTCTTTTGTATTATTAAACCATTTGAATACGTCCGCATATTCGAGATAAGCGACACGCACAGGCGTGTTTTTGTAATTGATCTGCGTAGAGTAATCGGAAACAACATACTGGCTCTTGTATTCGGAAAGAGAGCCCAGCTGCTGGTCAGCCAGAGTAAGCGCACGCTGCGCGTCAATCCTGGGAACTTTATCATAGCTTATATCTTCAAAATCGGTTTCAAAGTCACTGTCGGTGACTTCCATAAGCTGACTGTATGACTCTGCTCTGAAAAGAGTGACTCCGGCAACATAACCGACTGCCATCACAACCAAAATCACGCCTATGATGATAACCGGTACCAGTGACTTTTTCTTTACATATTCTTTGCGCTCGACTTTTTTATTTGCTCTGCACACCAGAGCAAACGACAGCATAAAAACAACAACAAGCAGTATTAGGTAAAGGTACATCTGCAAGTCGTGTATATTCAGAGCGGGGAGCATCATATAGTACGCGGCTGCTCCCACAACGATTGTTATTAAAAGGGAAAGCAAAATCCTCAGCGGAAGCTTTGATGGCTTGACAACTGCGGTCACTTCCTTATTTTTCGGCCATTTGATTTTTTCCTTGAATTCATTGATTACCTCATCGGCATCATAATCCATATTAGGCAGTTTGTTGTCCATTTACATTCTCCTGTCGTTAAATTACTGAGGGGCATCAGTTTGCACTGCGCCGGAAACAGTAATCTAATTATACTACATAATAATTTCCTTATCAATATATAAATTATTAACAATACAAATATAGAAAAAGCCCGGCGTTATGCCGGGCTTTAATCCTTTCATTTGTTACGCTCTTTTAATACCTCTTGATTCCAGAAGATATTCGTCAGAAGCAGGGAAATGGTTTGTGTATGTGATAACAAGTGAAGCGCTCTTATCTCTGATAACCGCAACAGTTGCGTGGTTAACAGAAACGTTGGCGATCATTTTATAATCAGCCTCAACGATTTCGTTGGTAGCGGTATCGATCTTAACCGTTACAGTGCCGCCTTTGTAGTCAACGATAACATTCTCCTCAGCAGTACCCTCGGCAAAGGAAATCATATCAATGCTTGATACAACGCCGCCGATGTCACCCAGAACCTCAAAGAAACGTCCCTGTGAATCATCGCCTCGTGTGCTCATCTGACCTGCTTTCGGCTGGATTACCATTGTGATTGTGCCGTCGCCGTTATCGGTTACGTTCGCCTCAAGAATATCGTCAGCCGTTACGCCGGATGTTCTGAAATCATGGTCAGCCTTACGGGTTGCGTCCTCAGAGTTGTTATCAAGATTAGGATCTCTGTTATAGCTGGGAACAAGACCGTATGTGCTTGGCGCAAATAATCCGCCGACAATGCCGGGAACAAGGTTGTTGATTACAGCGTTGCTTGAACCGTCGATCATAATTTCTCCTACATCAAGGTTCTCATCGCCGAGAAGCTTGTAGTAAGTCTGCGTATTGCCCTCTTCGTCAATATATTCTGCTGTAAGAGTCTTGGTATAATCATAAGCCGTTACATAATAATTGGCTACATCCTCCAGCGTGTTGAACTCAATACCGCCGTATGTACCCGGAGTAAGCGGATCGATAACAACAGGATCGCTCTCTCCCGTACCTTCGCCCTCGGCTTCTGTTTCCTGCCAGCTTCCGTCTTTAACCTTATAGATAGCCTCAACAGCGCTGTTTGTTACATAATTGATTTTTGCACATCCGGCAAAGGAACTTGCGATAAGTCCTGCTGCAAGTGCAATGCATAATCCTTTTTTCACATATTTGTTCATTTCAGGATCCCCTTTCAAAATAGTACGAGTCTGTTTCAAACAAAACACTACATATAAAATTTATATTAATTTGAACAAAAAGTCAATAGAATTTTAAAAATTCTCTTAATTATTTTACGATATTATAAATTTAAACTATATTTTATTGAGATTTGACACCGCTTGTGCTATAATAAATATGATATTGCATAATTTTAACATATTTAATATGTAATGGGAGAAATAAATATGAGATGTAAAAATTGCGGAACATATAATGATGATAACCGATATATTTGTGAAACCTGCGGTTCGCCCCTTTATGATGAGGAGGATATCCAGACTCCTGAAGAAGAAACCCGTACCCAGACCTTTAATGCGGTAACGGAACCGGTCAGGCCGACTGACGCTTCACCGTCTCCGTCAGCGCCGCAGCCGGACAGACCGGATAAGGACGGGAAAAATGAAAAAACACCGGCGGAAAAAAAGAGTATTATAGTAATAGCCATTTTGGCCGTGGTGCTGGTGGCAATCATTGTTTCTGTTATTGTTGTTGCCGTTAACAGCTCAAGAAATGAAGACGAAACCACGACGGACACAACGACTACCCAGCAGACTACGGAAAGTACGACCCGGTGGACGACCCAGCGCGCAACAGAAAGAAGAACGACCACGACAACAACTACCACAACGGCTCCGCAAACCACCACTACTACAACGGCTGCCACATGGTATATCAACGCCAACAGCAGCGGCGGCGGAACGGTCAGCGGCGGCGGTGAATATCAAAACGGTGACAGAGTCACTTTGACCGCAACAGCTGACAACGGTTATGTGTTTGACGGCTGGTACTCTGACGGAATTAAGGTCAGCAGTTCCGCAAGTTATTCGTTTACGGCTAACGAGAATGCAAGCTTTTCCGCCGTGTTTAACCGAGTGGAGACTACAGCGGATGATTCCGGTGAGGGCGATGTCAATTTTGGTGAATGATATGACGAAAGGGGAAAAGGCAAAAAGTCTCTTTATGTCAGGCTGCAACTGCTCACAGGCCGTTGCGGCGGCGTTTTGTGAGGAAACCGGGCTGGATGAACATCTCACCAAAAAGCTTACCATTGGCTTCGGCGGCGGTATGGGCAGAATGAGAGAGGTATGCGGAGCAGTATCCGGAATGACCTTTGTCCTTTCCGCTGTGTATGACGATGACAGAGCGGGTATTTACGCAAGAGTGCAGGAGATGGCCGGTGCATTCCGTAAGCAGTATGGATCCATCGTCTGCCGTGAGCTGTTAGGTCTAAAGACCAAAGGTGCCGATTCTCCGGTGCCGGAAGCAAGGACCTCTGCCTATTATAAAAAGCGCCCGTGTCCGGAAATGATCGCCTTTGCGGCGGATTTACTTGACAGGTACCTGAAAGAGAATCCGAAATAATTTTATATAAAAAAGTATTGCAATTTTAATCATAATGTGTTATATTAGCTAAGCACAAAAACGGATTGTGCTTAGCTGATATTTTACCGTATGCGCCGGTAGCTCAGCTGGATAGAGTGACTGGCTACGAACCAGTAGGTCGGGGGTTCGAGTCCCTTCCGGCGCGCCAAAAGCCCTTGGGAATTGTCCCAAGGGCTTTAATCATTGCTCCACTGTTGTAAGAATAAACAAGACGGGAATAGGCAACAGTCCGTATAAGCTGTTTATTGTCTGTTTTCCTCTCCCCAGACACAAAGACGATCAAGCACCTCCACAAGTGAACGTCCCCGCTGTGTCAGACTGTATTCTACCTTAGGCGGTATTTGCGGGTATTCTTTTCTTGTGATAAGATTATCCTTTTCCAGTTCCTTGAGGTTCGCGCTCAGCGTTTTGTAGGAAATGGTTTTGATATACCGCTGAAGCTCATTGAATCTGACAACGCCAAACTCCATCAGGCAGTACAGGATTACCATTTTGTATTTACCGCTGATTAGAGAGAGGGTATAATAAAATCCGGTGTCTTCAAAATTAGCGTTTTCAATATAATTTTTTATCATAATACTTTCCTCAACTATAGTATATTACCTTAATGTGCGTACTTTACGAATGGATTATTTATGTTACAATTATAGCATAAAAACAAAATCAGTCAATGAGGTGAATGTTATGAGTAAAAAAATAATCGTTTTAAACGGCAGTCCCAGGGCTAAGGGAAATACTTCGGCTCTTATAGACGCGTTCGTCAAAGGCGCGCGGGAATCGGGAAACAGCGTTACGGCGTTTTCCCTGGACAGAATGAATATCCACGGCTGCAAAGGCTGTTTCTGCGGCGGTAAAAATCCTGACAGTCTCTGTGTACAGAAAGACGATATGGATAAAATTTATCCTGTTTATAAAGAGGCGGATATCGTTGTTCTGGCAACGCCGCTTTATTACTGGACCATCAGCGGTCAGCTCAAGAACGCTTTTGACCGTTTGTTTGCTGTAGCGGAGTGCGACCCGGATTACCGTAATCCGAAAAAAGAGAGCGTTCTGATTATGGCGGCCGAGGGACACGGCTTTGAAGAGAGCGAATACTGGTATGACCGACTTGAAAAGCACCTTGGCTGGAAAAGTCTCGGCAAAATTCTCTGCGGCGGCGTTATGGGCGCAGGGGACATTCATAATACTGACGAAGGAAAAGAAAAAACAGCTCAGGCATATGAGCTGGGAAAAAGCATTAAATAAGTATATCATTAAAAAAATAAAAGGCTGTGATTTTTTCACAGCCTTTTGTTTTAGATTTATGCGCTGAGCTCAAAGGTCACGGATTTTACTTCTCCTGCTTTGAATTTCATTGTTTCTTCCTTGTCGGACAGTCCGCAGGATACTTTGATTTCCTGGTCGATATCCGATTTGATCTCCACCGTGGCGGTGCCTGTTTCAATATCCCATTCCAGCCGCTGTATCTCTGCTCTGGTTCTTGCCCTTACACCGGTAAGAACACCCTTATCGAAGCCGTTGGTCATAAGCGCCGGCAGTATTTCAATCTCTCCGGTGTTGGAGAATACAAGGCTTTCGTTGATGATGCCGAGATAGCCGATGGCAAAGTCCGTGCAGTAACAGCTTCCTCGGTCATAATCGTGGTTGGTCATAAGCGAATCGTAATGTATTTTATGATTCATCAGATCCGTAACCGCGTTGGTCAGGCTTTCCCTGTCTTTGAGTCTTGCCGCAATCAGCGAACGGTGAACAAGGGCGTGGCTGGCTTCATTTTCACTTTCACGGTTGTTGATTGCCTGGATACAGGCGTCTGCAAGCTCCTGGTTATCCTGTGTTTCAAATAACGGCCATACGCAGTAAAGATGGCTCAGATGCCTGTGCTCGTTGTTTTCCTCGAAGGCGGTTGTCGCCCATTCTTTCAGTGCGCCGGTCTCGTCATACAGGTAAGGGGGCAAATCTTCAAGAAGCTGCTGCCACTTGGAAGTATCCGCCTGCGGGTCCACCTGTGACATAATATCAATCAGCATATTGAGATTATCCCTGCACGCCGCTATGTCAATGGCGCAGTTGGCATCAGACGGGCTGGGATAATTTGACGGATTGTTTTCCGGCGAATAGCTGGGCAGTATGCAATAACTCTCCCCGTCGTTTAAAGCTGTCTTTCCTTCTTCGTAGTGAATACCGCCGGTGCTGTCGGTGTAGTATTCGGGAGTCATAAGCTGCGCCCAGTAGTTTGCCGATTTCACAAGCAGGGGATAGAGAATATCCTCGGTAAGCCGCAGATATCCTCTCTGCTCCATTTCCTCAATCTGAGAGTCTGTCAGATCCTCCTCCGTAACGGACAGGACGGACCGGAGATCGTCCAGGTCAAATTCATCACTGAGGGGAATGTTTATGTTGCCGTAGCATTTGAGCGTTTCATATAAGGGCTGTATCATCCATGAGGTTCCGGCGTTCCAGTACCTGAACGGGTAAGGATAGCAGGTCTCTGTTATGACCGCCTTGTCGCCGTCTGTGTTTACCGGAGCCTGTATCGCGTCCGTAAAGCCGTGGGTGGCGTATGCGTTTTCCTCCCAGTCTGGTAATTGCCTCAGTATAAAATACGCGTATCCTACCGGTGAGGAGGACATATTACCGGTGTTCATGGAAGAGGTCTGGAGATTAACATTGGCGTCCATTGTGTATTTGCTGCCCCAGCCGGTGTTCCATTCCCCGGTCCACATACCGTAAAGTCTGCTGGTGGAATATCCGCTGCAGCAAAGATATGCGTACCTTCCGGCATAGTATGCTCTTTGGGCAAGGGCAGAACTGATATCGTCGCTGCCGCGCTGTTCTTTCAGGAGTTCCTCATTTGACCGCATATCGTTTTCTCCCAAGGTGAGCGCAACGGAGTCAAATTGCGGCTGATAAATTGCAAGATGATTTTCCAGGGCGGCTTCGTAGTTAAAATGGCCGTCTGACGTATATTTGTCGGCGACCGCTTTTGTCCGCTGATAGAGTTCGTCTGTCAGGGCAAAGCTTTCCTGGCTGTCAAAGTCACTGTAAGTTCCCATATCGTAGGTGCGGTCTGATACAGTGATCAGATATACCTCGTCCGCTCCTGTTATCCGTATACCGTTATTGTCGCCGAAAAACTGTTCCTCGTCCGTATTTTTGTCCAAGACGACCTTTTCCTTTGTTCCGCCTGACGTGACCACGTAAGTCAGCGTAGCGTAACCGCCGTTTTTCAGTTCGCTGTTTTCATAATCAGGATAGTGTGCCGCCATAGCTATGGAGTCGGCGTTTTCACTTACGATTTTTTTGTATTTCAGATTAACCTCGTCGCTGTCTCCGAAGTTTGCCATGGTCGAAATATCATCAAAGGAAAGGGTGGCGTTGATTTGCGCGCCGATGTCGGAGGAGGTTATTTGTGTGATCACTACACTGTCCGCCATGGAGGTAAAGGACTTTCTGTCCCATACACCGTCGTCGTTTTTGTAATGAACGCCCACCTGAGAGGTCTCATAGTCGGTGTATCTGACATAATCGTCTGCTCCTTTTCCGTCGGTTTCTATTCTCAGCTGACCGCCGGGATGAAAGCGGTAAACGTCATCATAGCTGGCGTTGTCCGTGATGTCCTCACCCTTGACTATGGATTGCTTGACTGTTTCCAGTTCATCAAAGGTTTCGGGGCAGTAACGCACATTTTCATTGGGCATAATGAAATGCATATTCTGAAAAATGAATGTATCAGAATAAGGGGAACCGCTTTCAACAAATCCCTGCATACCGTTGCCGGATACCATACCGTGGCGCCAGGTATCCGTTTTGTTTTCTTTTGAATCAGACAGTTCTTCATAGCTTTCGCTGTATGAGATTTTGCTTAGATTCTCAAACAGCTTTTCGATTTCACCGGTCTCTATTTTGCTGCCTGAACAGGCAGACATTGAAAAAATGAAAGTACCGCAAAGAATAAAGCAAAGCGCTTTTTTTACATGTTGATTCATATCATCACCTCAAGGAAATTATAGCATATAAAATTTTGCCAAATACGACATTTTTATTGAATTAATGTCGTGTTTATGATAAGATGATTTCGGTGATAATATGATTCGATTTACCTGGAACCATGTTTTATTTGATATAACGGATATCGGAGGCGGACCTCTGTCGGAGGATATCCCGATGCACGCTCACGCCAAAAACAGCTATGAGCTTCATTTTATTGTAAGGGGCAGGGGGGAGCTGCTTACGGATACAAAAACGTATGAACTTGAAAGCGGTGATTTTTTTGTCACCGGTCCCGGTATCTATCACAGCCAGAAGGCTGACAGAAAGGATCCGGTGCAGGATGTTTTTTTCATGCTCCAGGCGGTAAATGCAGATAGAGCCAATGCCGTTTCATCCGTGTTTCTCTCCAATGCGTTTTGCTATTTGAAAAATTTTGATATCAGCCCGGCATGTGCGCTTTTATCAGAATACAGAAATCAGTATGCGGACTATCAAAGCGCCGTAAGCGGATTGGCTATGCTTCTTTTAACCAACATTGTCCGCAGATTTCTGCCGGCGTCCTTTGTCACGAATGTGTCATCGGAAAGCCTTAATGACAGACGATTCGTTATCATTGAGCAGGCGTTTCTATACACGCCGGATCTGACTTTATCCGAGCTTGCGGGGAAAATCGGCGTTTGTGAAAGACAGATCCAAAGGCTGCTGAAAAAGTATTACGGAAAAAGTTTCAGGGAGAAGAAAAGGGAGAGCTTATCCGGCTGACACACCTTTGTTTTAAAAATGTAATGAATACGAATAATAAAAGGAAAGGTATCCCGCATTTACCTCACCTGCTTATTTTCTGAATAATGGATTGATTGTTGACTTTAGTTATGATACAATGTAATATGTTAAAATGTGTAAATATGTCGGTCGTTTGAAACCGGCGCCGGTTCGGTAAAACGACGGACATCAACATTAGCTTAAGGGGTTGTAGTTTCATGAAGCAAAAATCATTTAAAAAAGGCATACATCCTTATGAGGGTAAGGAGCTTGCCATGGATTGCCCGATTCGCCAAGTCGGCGCGGAGCAAATGATGGTATATCCGTTGTCCCAGCATATAGGTAAGCCTGCGAAAGCTGTCGTCTCCCCGGGTGACAGAGTGCGCAGAGGTCAGCTTATCGCTGAGGCCGACGGACATATTTGCGCGCCGGTTTTCAGTTCGGTATCGGGCACGGTCAAGGCAATAGAAAAAAGACTCGTGGTAAACAGCGGCAGTGAGGACTGTATCATTATTGAAAACGATGGTCTGGAGGAAGTCGTTTCAGGCTTTGGCAGTGACCGCGAGCTGGATTCATTGTCGGCGGATGAGATTATTGATATCGTCAGAAATTCCGGTATCGTAGGTCTCGGCGGAGCGGGATTTCCCACCAGTGTTAAAATTTCGCCGAAAAATGCGGCGAATATTGATACACTGATCATAAACGGTTCCGAGTGCGAGCCTTATCTGACGGCGGACTACCGTCTTATGCTGGAAAAAAGCGATGAAATAATTAAGGGTGTAAAAGCCGCTCTGAAAGTCCTGCCCAACGCGAAGGCCGTTATAGGTATAGAAAATAATAAGCCGGAGGCAATCAAACTGCTGGAGGAAAAAACCGCGTCGGAAGAAAAAATCAGCGTTTGCCCACTTAAGACCAAATATCCACAGGGCGGAGAGAGACAGCTGATTTATGCCGTAACCCGCAGAAAAATCAATTCCAAAATGCTTCCCGCGGACAAGGGCTGTATCGTGCTGAACACTGCTACTTGTTTCGCGGTCTATGAGGCGGTCTATAAGAATATGCCGCTGATTCATAAGGTCATGACTGTCACCGGTGAAGGCGTGAATACGCCCTGTAATCTGGACGTTCCTCTCGGCGTAAGTCACAGATACGTTCTGGAAACTGCCGGAGGCGCCAAGGAAGACGTTGTGAAATTTATTTCCGGCGGACCGATGATGGGAACGGCGATGAGTTCGCTGGATGTTCCGGTTGTAAAAACATCGGCGTCCATACTCGCGTTTTTAAAGGATGATGTTGCGGCCCTGCCGCAGTCGGCATGTATTCACTGCGGCAGATGTGTAAACCATTGCCCCCAGACGCTGGTGGTGCAGATGCTGGCAAAAGCGGTGCGTTCGGAGAATTTTGAAAAATTTGAACGCCTGGGCGGTATGGAATGTATAGAATGCGGCAGCTGCTCTTATGTCTGTCCGGCAAAAATTCCGCTTACTCAGCTTTGCAAGCAGGGCAAGGCGAAAGTGCACGAGATGCGTGCGGCAAATTAAGGAAAGGAAGTGTGATTTATGTATAATGTTTCAGTATCTCCCCATGTGAGAGAGCAAAGCACAACTAAGGCGATTATGCGCGATGTAGTTATTGCACTTCTTCCCGTACTTGCCTTCGGTGTTTATCATTTCGGCCTGGATGCGTTAATGGTCATTGCCATCAGCGTGGTTACCTGCGTGCTCAGCGAACTGCTGTTTGAGCTGATTGCGAAAAAACCTATTACCATTTTTGACTACAGCGCCGTTGTCACCGGTCTTATACTTGCGATTAACCTGCCGTCAACCGTTGCCTGGTGGATTCCCGTAATCGGCGGTGTGTTCGCGATTATTGCGGTAAAAATGCTTTTCGGCGGATTGGGTCAGAATTTTATGAACCCGGCGCTGGCGGCAAGGTGCTTCCTTCTGATTTCCTTTGCGTCCAGGATGAATGACTTTTCCATTGACGGTGTTTCCTCTGCTACGCCGCTTGCGATGATAAAGGCAGGGGAGTCTCCGGATCTTTTGACGCTGTTTTTGGGCTACCACGGCGGATGTATCGGTGAGGTGTCCGCCCTTGCCATACTGGTCGGCGGACTGTATCTTATTATAAAGAAAGTTATTTCAGTGAGAATACCGCTGACCTATATTCTATCGACCCTTGTGTTTGTTATTCTGATTAACCTGATTTCCGGCAATGAGATCACGGTAAATTATATTGCCGGTCAGCTTCTTTCCGGCGGACTTCTTGTCGGTGCGTTCTTTATGGCTACCGATTATGTAACAAGTCCGATAACCGCCAAAGGTCAGATTATTTACGGCATTCTCCTGGGTCTTATGACGGCGCTCTTCAGAATGCTGGGATCATCTGCGGAAGGTGTTTCCTATGCTATCATTATCGGAAATCTTCTCGTGCCGATTATTGAGAAAATAACCATTCCAAAGCCTTTCGGCTGTGAAAAAATGACGAAGGGGGAAAAGAGCAATGGCTAAGAAAAAATCAGGCATTTTAGTAAATACGCTTGTTCTTTTTGTAGTGACCGTTGTGGCTGTGCTTGCTCTGGCAGTTGTAAATCAGATTACAAGAGGGCCGATTGAGCAGGCGGAGATAGACGCCAGAGCTCAAGTGTATAAAGTTGTATACCCCGATTCACAGTATTTCGCGGAAGTGGAAAACAGCGAAAGCCTTATTGACGGCTCGGCTGAGGCCCTTTCTTCGGCCGGTTATGAAGGCTGTGTTATCAACGATACGCTTGCGGTTACGGATGAAAGCGGCAGCAATATTTTAGGCTATGTAATAGCGGCAACTTCTCCTAACGGTTACGGAGGAGATGTTCAGGTGGCAGTGGGAATTACCTCAGACGGAACGATTACCGGTCTGAATGTTGTGTCCCACAGTGAAACAGCAGGTATAGGCTCAAAATGCGCGGAGCCTGATTTTACCTCCCAGTTCGCTGACAAAAAGGCGTCCGTTCTGGAATACACAAGCTCCGGTGCCACGGCTGACAATGAGATCGACGCAGTAAGCGGCGCGACCATAACCACAAACGCTGTAACGGAGGCTGCCAACGCGGCTATCGTATTTTATCAGACCAACTTCGGCGGAGGGCTTGAGGAGGAAGCGGCTGAGGACCCGCTGCAGAAAGCGTTTCCTGAAGCCGACATCACCGCTCTGACCCCGTATGAATTTACCGCCGTTTCCAATGAGGAATATACAATAGACGATGTACAGACTGCCGGAGATATGGGATATATCATCACCGTCACCGCGCACAATGCTTACGACGGCGATCTGCAGATTGCACTGGGCATCGGTAACGACGGATTGGTAAAGGGCTTCTCAACCCTTGTGTGCAATGAAACAAAGCCGCTGGGCGGACAGTGCACAAGCGACGAGTTTGCACAGCAGTTTGTGGGTATGAAAGCAGAAGAAGTTACCCACGTGCCATCAGGCGCAAGCCCTGAAAATAACGAGATAGATATGATTGCCGGCGCTACCATAACAACAGACGCGGTTCTGACTGCGGTTAATGGAGCAATCGACTTTTACAATACAAATCTGAAAGGAGAGTGAGACAGATGAAGGCTATTTTAGAAAGGCTCTATAACGGACTGATAAAAGAAAATCCGACTTTTGTTCTTATGCTGGGTATGTGTCCCACTCTTGCGGTAACCACCGACGCAAAGAACGGTCTGGGCATGGGTATGGCCACAACGGCTGTTCTTGTGATGTCAAACCTTCTGATTTCGCTTTTGCGCAAATTCATTCCCAGCGGGGTAAGAGTACCCGTATATATCATCATCATCGCTTCGTTTGTCACGATAGTAGAGATGCTGATGCACGCTTATGTGACGGCACTTTACGACAGCCTGGGAATTTTCATTCCGCTTATTGTCGTAAACTGCATTATTCTCGGCAGGGCTGAGACCTATGCTTCAAAGCACGGCCCCATCCTTTCCATATTCGATGGTATCGGAATCGGACTGGGTTTCACCGTTGGCCTTACCGTAATCGGTATTGTGAGGGAACTCCTCGGTGCCGGAACGCTGTTCGGATATAAGGTAACGCCCGAAAACTTTGAGCCGATATCTATTTTTGTTCTGGCTCCCGGCGCATTTTTCGTGCTTTCTATTCTCTGCGCTCTGATGAATAAGATCAGACCGAAAAGCGCAAAACGCCGCACGGTAGGAAAAGGCGGATGCAATGGTAAGTGCGATGAATGCGGCGCAAAAGAAGGAGGTAATGAATAATGGCTAAGACTTTATTTTTAGTACTCCTGACGACTGCGCTTATCAATAATGTCGTTCTCAGTCAGTTCCTCGGAATATGCCCGTTCCTCGGCGTGTCAAGGAATATAAAAACCGCCGCCGGTATGGGCGGGGCCGTAATATTTGTCATTACGATCTCCTCAGCGGTCACAAGTCTTCTTTACGATTATGTGCTTGTTAAACTCGATTTGACTTATCTCAAAACGATTGTATTTATTCTGGTGATTGCTTTTCTTGTTCAGCTTGTTGAGCTGTTTCTGAAAAAAGCCTCACCGGCGCTTTATAAAGCTCTGGGCGTATATCTGCCGCTGATAACCACCAACTGCGCCGTTCTGGGTACGGCTTTGACCAATGTGCAGCAGTCAAATGATTTTGTGACAAGCGTTGTAACAGGTTTCGGAACAGCGGTAGGCTTTTGCATAGCAATCATCATTATGGCCGGCGTGCGTGAAAAAACCGAAAACAATGATTTCCCTGAATCGTTCAGGGGAACTCCGGCAGTTCTTATGACTGCCTGTTTGATGTCCATTGCGTTTTACGGATTTAACGCTTTTGCTTAATGAGGAAAGGATTATTATGAATATCAACGAAATTATTATCGCGGTCGTAACAGTCGGAATACTCAGTATCCTTATCGGTGTTATACTGAGTATCGCCGAAAAAGCGTTTCATGTGGATATAAATGAGCTTGAGGTTGCGGTGCGTGAGGTTTTACCCGGCAGTAACTGCGGCGGATGCGGATACGCAGGCTGTGACAGCTTGGCAAAAGCGATTGCCGGCGGAGAAGCAAAGGTTTCCGCCTGCCCCGTAGGCGGAAGACCCGTCGCTGAAAAAATTGCTCAAATCATGGGACAGGAAGTCGGAGAGATTGAAAAGAAGGTTGCCTATGTCAAATGTGACGGCACCCGCGATAAGAAGCATATAGATTATAATTATATAGGTGTGGATAACTGTGCCTATGCCGCTAAAATGCCGGGGTCCAGCCCGTATTCCTGTAAATATGGCTGTCTCGGTTACGGCTCCTGCGCCAAAGTCTGCGACCAGCGCGCGATAAGAATCATCGACGGAAAAGCCGTTGTTGACGAGGAGTTTTGTATTGCGTGCGGAAAGTGCGTAAGGGTTTGTCCGCATAATCTTATTGAGCTGATTCCGGTAAACGCAAAAAACAGGGTGCAGTGTTCTTCACGCGCAAAGGGCAAGACAGTGACCGATGCGTGTTCGGCGGGATGCATAGCTTGTGGTATCTGTGTTAAAAATTGTCCCAGGGACGCTATCGTATTTGAAAATAATATCGCAAAAATTGACTATACTAAATGTACACAATGCGGTTTATGCGCCGAAAAATGCCCCAGAAAGATCATTAAGGTCTACGCTTAAAGAAAAACTTGACAAAATAATGTCAATATATTGATAAAATATTGACAATCTCTGGGTTTTAATATATTATATATCTGTACTTTTAAGGTATAATAACTTATAGGAGAGGAAACTTATGACAAAAATGAAAAAAATTCTTGCAGCGGGGCTTGCTTCTGTTCTTGCTCTTTCGTTTGCTGCCTGCAGCAACGGCGCAGACGATTCAGGAAGCACAACGACAGGTGACGCCGCAAACGCTGCAACGGCAAAAACAGGTTATGCCGTTATCAGCTCTATCTCAGACGTGGAGCAGACAACGCTTACTATCGACTCCGTATGCGCAGCTGTTCTTGTTGACGCTGACGGAAAGATTATCGACTGTAAGATCGACGAGGCGCAGACGCAGCCTGATCTTGCCACAAATGACGGAGATGTATCAGATCTCAGAACAAAAGATGAGAAGCTGGAAGACTACAATATGAAAGGCGTTTCTCCAATCGGTAAAGAGTGGTATGAGCAGATCGACGCTTTTGAAGCTTTCGCAAAGGGTAAGACCGCTGATGAAATCAGTGCCGCGGTAGGCGATGACGGTTTTCCGACAGACGCTGACCTTAAAGCCGGCTGCACAATTGATGTTTCAGACATTTCTGCAGCTGTTGTCAATGCAGTAAACAATGCGCAGGACCTCGGCGCTTCCGCTACGGATACGCTTAAGATGGCAATCACAACAGAAAAGTATTATGAAAGCAACGAGACCAATCTTCAGTATGATTCTAACTACGCTGTAGTAACCCTTGATGCTGACGGTAAAATCACCTCTTGTCTGATTGACGCTTCACAGGCTAAGTGCTCAATGGCTGACGGCGCGTTCACTGTTGCAGAAGGCACTTTCGCTTCCAAGAAAGAGCTTCAGGACGACTACAATATGAGAGCTGCTTCACCGATTCAGAAAGAGTGGTTTGAGCAGGCGGCTGCTTTTGAGGAGTTCGCAAAGGGCAAGACCGCTGATGAGCTCACCGCAGCAGTAGGCGATGACGGTTATCCGACGGACGCTGACCTTTCAGCAGGCTGCACAATTATAGTTGACTCAATCGTTGAGAATGTAGTAAAGGCTATTAATAAATAATTCGTTTATATAATAGAAAAACTGTGGGCAAACTGAACAAGTCCGTAAAAAGTGGACAATAGAAAAAAGAACCCTCTTGATGTAAAATAAACATCAGGAGGGATTTTTTAATGGCTAGAAGTTATCGACATATAAGGG
>JAGHJI010000068.1 GCA_017886765.1 Eubacterium sp. | reverse complement strand
CTGCTGATAACACAGCAGGGCTCAGACTGTCGATAAAGTCGGCTGAACCACGCCAAAATAAAAGTGTGCAGCATAGCCTTCTCTTTTGTAGGGGATGTCGTCCTTGATGTTCCGTTTTGACGAGGGGGTTCTAACAAAAGAACAGCGGTAAGGATATCAAATCCTTGCCGCTGTTTGGCGTTTTTCGTTTTTTGCTCGGGGGCAGTACCCTCGTACAGCTCCCGCTCGCAAGAAAACGAAATTCACCTCGATTTCTCGAAGTCTGTTCAGCGTGTAGGGGCACACGCTTTTCTAAATATACAACTTTTTTTACACGCAAAGCCCTGCTGATAACACAGCAGGGCTTGATTTTTATCAAAGATTACTTTTGATGAATGGTGTTTTCTATATCTCTTACCGCGACTTCTCTTAACGTGTGGGAATCGGTTATCACTGTTTTTTCATAGCAGTAGCTGATTGCCTGGGCAAGACCCAGCAGAATAAACAGTAAAATAATTTGCTTTGGTGAATTGAAAATATAATCGGTTAATCCGAAAATAAGATATGTTGCCATTGAAGTAAGAACGCAGAACACAAGAGTGAATTTTTTACCGTTGTTTGCGTTGATTTCCAGCATTTTTCCGAAAGTGCAGAACAACACAACAAACAGAAGAACAACTCCGATTATGCCCAGTTCCATCCATGTTTCCAAAATAAAATTGTGCGCATGGGGCTTGTTTAAACCGTATTCGTTAAGCAGTACCTGACCGGTGCTCTCAACACCGAATCCGTGACCGATAAAAAATGCTCTTATATGGTTTGTAAGATAGTCTATAAGACTTTCCCAAATCTGAAAATGGGCCGCTGACGATTTCTTTGCTTCGGCTCCGCCGCTGCCGCTGCCGCTCACTTCTCCCACGGTTTTAAATATGATTCCGTATCTTGTCAGTATGGACGGGATAATTACGCAGACAGTGGGTACCAGAATTTGCAGCATAGGCTTTGCGTACTTCTTTGCAAGAAAGACGAACATAAAGACCCATCCGAATATCGCGATAAAACAGCCGGCTCTTGTCATTGTTGAGCTGATTCCCACGCTTATCAGAACGTTAAAAATAAAGTATGCAATTTTTGTTCGTTTTGTCTTTGCGTTGAGAAACAGATAAATGGATATGGGAAATACAATGATCATGTATGTGGCGAGCAGATTCGGATTGGAGAAAAAACCGCTTGCCCGGGAAGTCCACATGGATGTGCTGATCTCAAACGGAAGGATTTCATATACAGCTTTGTCGAGATTTCTGTAAAACGGAGTTACAAAAACCAAGTTTTTTGGAATATAGTCAAAACGGTACAGCGTATATGTTACAATCTGAATAGCGCCGACAAATCCGTTTATTGCGCCTGATACGACCATCGTCGACAGTATTCTGTCAATTTTTCGCCTCGTTCTGGCAAGATTGTAAATCATGACCTCCACCAGAAACATTCCCCACCACAAAAGCGCGGTTGCAAGGGAGGAAAATTTTGTGTCTGACCATAAAACGCTGACCAGAGCCAGCGTCATAAAACCGATCATTATTTTTCCCAGCGTTCCTACCTTTGCTTTTTTGCCCTCACGTCTCCATTGGAGTTTAAAAACGATAAATCCTATAAACAGAATGAACGGACTTACATATTCAGGTAAAATGGGAAAAAAGAATATAGTTGCCAAAAGCCAGTGCCAACCGGGATTTTCACGGTAACGGGATTTAAGGCTTATTATCTTTTGTTTCATAAACATCCCTCATATAAAAACAAGAAGAATATTTTTTACATTTTCTGTAAAATTTTTATAAACAGTATCAACATAATACTACATAACGTCTGATTTTTCAAGTGTTATGATTTATATGCTTTTATTTGTCAGTTTTTTTTACAAGCAGTTTACAGTTTTTTCACAGAAGAAAGAATTATTGTGTTGCATTCATCTTCGGATTATTGTATAATTTATTAGTATTTATTTTATATTTAGGAGTGTCAGTATGGACGAGAAGGAAAATAAGCTCAATGAAGAAATGTCTGTTGACAACGATGTTAATCAGGAAAATGACAGCACCCTTGAGGAAAAGGACGGCGTAAAATACGAGACCAACGATAACTGGAAGTTTGATGCGGAAGCTCCTACTCTGAATGACGAAATGTTTGAGGGAATTGACGACAGTGATAAGAGTCAGAATTACGTCGGTAATAAGTATGCCGCGCAGGATTCAGCCATGCCCGTCAATGAGGCTTACAATAACGGCAATAATCAGATCGTGATCAATAAGGAGCCGCTTAAATTTATACCCCTGGCTATTTTTGTTGCGGCTGTTATTGCGGCTTTGATTGTACTCGGCGTGCGCTATTACACTGTACCTAACGGGAAAGAAGGGGATATGATGAATCCCGCCTCAGTCGTTGCGACGATTGAGGACAACAAGGTCAGCGTCGGTATGTACAACCTTTATTTTTCCAGCGTTGTCAGCCAGTATGAACAGTACGCCAATTACGGCTACTATGACCTTGACACGTCAAAGGATTATTCCGAACAGTATACCACCGACGAGGACGGTAATCAGATAACCTGGCTGGAGTTCTTCCAGCAGGAAACGCTGAATCAGATAAAAACTTACAACACGTTTTATTCCGCCGCTCTGAAAGACGGTATAACATTAACCAGTACCCAGCAGGACACGATTGACGAACAGATAGAGAGTTTCAAAACAACAGCGTCTGAAGAAGGTGTCGCCCTTGACGACTATATTGCCGACATTTTCGGCGATTATTGTTCAGAAGATACCGTCAGACTTTATATGGAGCAGTTCTATCTGACTGTAAATTACAGAGGCAAGTATGCTGCGGAAAACAGACCCTCTGAGGAGGAAATAACCAATTATTATAACGAGCATCAGACGGATTATTATCAGATCAATTTCAGCTATCTTGCCACTTCTTATGATGCCACCTCTGACGAAACAAAGGCGGAATCTGAAAAACAGATCCAGGAATATATGTCTCAGATTACCGACAGGCAGTCGATCATTGATTTAGTACCTACTGCGTACGCTGACTATATCGAGCAGGATGCCGCTTCATATATGGAGTCTGATTCCACTCTTACCGAAGAAGAAGCTGAAGAACAGGCTCTGGAGACTTATGAGGCTAATGTGGACGGAACAATCTACGGTTCCGAATCTCCTTTCGGTGAGGATATAAATGACTGGCTGTTTGATGAAAACGAGCCTACCGGAACAGTTAAATATTATGTGAACGAGGAAACCGGTTATGCGTATATTATTCTTAAAACGGAGCAGGCGACACGTATCGAGGATGAAACCTATTCCGTAAGACATATACTCATTATGCCTGAGACCGATGACGAAAGCCAGACTGACGAAACGACCGGAGAAACAACTTATACTGACGAGCAGTGGGCGGCTGCGGAAGAAAAAGCGGAAAATATTCTCAATGAATATAACGAGGGTGATAAAACGGAGTATGCCTTTGCTTTGCTTGCGGAAGCGAACAGCGCGGATACTGCCTCAACAACTGCCGGTTCCAGCGACGCTTTCGGAGGTCTTTACGAAGGTGTAGGACTGGGCGAAATGGTTTCCGAGTTTGAAAGCTGGGCAACGGATGATACACGCCAGTACGGTGATACCGGCATAGTAAAATCCGAGCATGGTTATCATATTATGTTCTTTATTGATGACTGCCCCAGTTATGAAGCCCAGATTATTACAGATTTAAGAAACGAACAGTTTGATAAAATGACTGAAAACGCCCAGATAGATTTACACGATTCAGTAATAGAAAAGGCAAATGAGAAGTTCCTTGAGAAAAAGAAGGCGGAAAACGCAAGCGCATCCGATAATACCGCTTCTGAAACGACTTCAAGCTATTGATACAGTAAAAATTAACTCTTGTATTATCAGCGATAATAGTGTAAAATACTGTTAAATAAAAACTAACTCTGTAAAAGGATGAAAAAAGATGGCAAAAAAACAATTGGACGAGGATTTGCTTACAGGCGGCAGCCTGAATACCGAAAAGGATAAGCAGGCGAAGAAAGCCGAAAAACTCGCAAAGAAAAAATCCAAGGCAAAAGAAAAGAATGAACAGAAGCGCAGCGCTCTTAAAGCAGAAATCGACGCGCTCAAGGAAGCGAAAGCGGACGAAACAGACGAGAAAAAGCTTGAAAAGCTGGACGCTAAAATTAAAAAGCTCTCTGATAAATATTCCGCTGTGGGCAGTACTCCTGCCGGAAAAATTCCTCAGAAAACTGCCAAAGTCATTAAGTCGGTAGTTTGTGTAGTCGTTATTGTTGCTCTTCTTGTCACTTATGTTGCAACGGGCGCGGTACGAAAAGGTTTTATAGCTTCCCTCAGCATTCCTGCCCAGTATTTTACGGGGCTGACGGTCAGCAACGGTGAAAATACCGCCAAAATTAAAGTCAGCACATATAATTTTTATTTTGCCACGCTGTATAACAGTATGCTGTCTCAGCAGAGTCAGTATGAGCAGTACGGTATTGATCTGGCTGACGCAGGGCTTGACGTTGACTTTGACAAGAAACTGTCCCAGCAGACCTATACCGATCCGGATACCGAGGAAACGATGGGCTGGGACGAGCATATGCACGACCTGGTCGTTGATTCGATTGAAAGCACATATACATATTACCTTGCCGCTGTTGAGGCAAACGGCGGAGAAGATCCGGAAATTACAGACGATCAGAAAACAGAGATCAACGATACGCTTGATTCATATGAAGAGACCGCCAGCGGGTACGGTTATACCCTCAGCGGCTATCTCGTACAGGCAATGGGCAAAGGCGTAACCGAATCTGTTTTCAGAACGGAAACAACGCGTCAGTATATTGCGCAGAACTATCAGGAGGAGCTCAGCTCCGGTACGGAGAATACTACATATACGGAAGAGGACATTAACGCGTATAAGGACGAACATCTGGAGGATCTTCAGAGCGTTGATATAAAGATTTTTGAGTGCAGCAGTGAGGATGACGCAAAAGCTTTTTCTGAAAGTCTTGCAGCCGACGGCTCAAATTTCGCGGAGCTTTGCACGGAGTACGCAAGTTCTGATTTTGACAAAAAAGCTTATGCAGATGAAGGTTATTCCACTGAGCTTGGTATGACAAGGTCCGCGCTTCAGTCAAGAGGTTATGCCATTGCTACCGCGGATGCGCATGAGCATGAAGATGGGGAAGAGCATTCCGATGATGAAGAACTGACTTATTCAGGTCTTGACTGGCTTTTCAGCTCTGACAGACAGGCCGGAGATATTTATCAGTACAGCACGTCCGTTGTTTATGTAATCGCTCCTGCGTCTCTCTCAGACAGGAACACAGTAAATGTACGCCATATCCTTATTGCCCCTGAGACGGATGAGGAAGATGCCGATGTTACAACCGCTACTGATGAGCAGTGGACCGCGGCATATGACCAGGCGAGAGGGCTTCTTGCTTCATGGGACGGTACAGAGGACGGTTTCGCTGCTCTTGCGACTGAAAATTCAACAGACACCGGTTCTACAGAGAACGGCGGTCTTTATGAAGATGTTGTAACGGGACAGATGGTCAACTCTTTCTCCACCTGGTGCTTTGATGACAGCAGAAAGGCAGGCGATACCGGCATAGTAAGGTCAGAATACGGTTATCATATTATGTACTTCGTCGGTGAGAATGACCAGAAGATCTGGCAGTACAATGCCGAGCAGGCTCTCCTGTCAGAGGACAGTGCCTCTGCCGCAGAAGCGCTGGAGGACGAGTATACGATTAAAGAAAACTGGTTCGGTTCGCGTTACTTCCAGAAGGATGTTGATATTTCCACCTGATAATAAGAAATACTGAATAATGCAGTAATATCTTGTTATTATCAACCTTGAATAAAAATGTAAAGAGGTTGTTTGATACAACCTCTTTTCTGTTTTTTGTAGTATGATTTGTTAGGAGGGATTGCTTGTGGCGGATAAAAATGATGTTAATGAATTAATAAATGAGGTATCACGTCTTATGGCAGCCCTTGAGGACGTTAATTTTGAGTGCCAGAGACTTGAAATTGTCAACACAAATCTTGATTTCCAGTTGAAATCTATAAGCAGGGAGCTTAAGCAAAATATCGCAATGCTCGAAACCCTTGAAGAAGAGAACAGAACGCTCAAAGAAGAGAACAGACAGCTGAAAAAAGAATTGGATAATAAATGATGGAATATGTACTGGATACAAGTCAGCTAAGAGAATATGCCCCCAAACTGAAAGCCGGGGACAGAGTAATCCTGTCCGGCACCGTTTATACATCGCGGGATGCTGCGCATAAGCGAATTGAACAGCTTATTGAAGAGGAAAAACCACTGCCTTATGATTTGAAGGACGCAGTGATCTATTATGCCGGTCCCACTCCGGCTCCCGAAAATTTGGCCATAGGCTCCTGCGGCCCCACAACTTCCGGCAGGATGGATGTTTTTACACCCGATTTTCTTGATCGTGGAGTGGTCGCTATGATCGGCAAGGGAGAGCGCAATCAGGCAGTCTGCGATGCAATTGTCCGTAATAAAGCCGTTTATCTCTGCGCGATCGGCGGCGCCGGTGCGCTGGCCTCAAAATGTATTTCCTCATGCGAAGTGATAGCCTTTGAGGATTTGGGCTGTGAATCCGTTAAAAAGCTTGCCTTTGACCGTTTTCCGCTGACCGTAGCGATTGACTGCAGCGGCGGCAATATATTTGTCAGAGAAAAATAAGCTTATTTGTTTTCTTCTTTTTTTATTTTATTTTTTATATCTTTAAGTACCTTTTTTTCAATTCTTGATACATAGCTTCGGCTTATATTTAACCTCTGCGCAACCTCACGCTGCGTCAGGGGTTTTTTGTTGTCCAGACCATACCGCAGGATAATGATCTCCTTTTCTCTCTCATCATCCATATTTTCAATAATTTTTGCAACCTTTTCCCATCTGACTTTAATCTCCAGATTTTCCGCAAGATCGTCCGGACTGCTGACGGTGTCCTCAATGGTCAGGGGATTACCGTCTTTGTCAACCTCAAGCGTATCGTTTAAATAAACGTCATTGGCCTGTTTTTTCGCAGTCCTGAAATGCATGAGAATCTCATTTGCTATTCTCACCTAAGAGATACAATTCATCGCCCTCATCAAGCATTTCGTCTTTTTTGAACGGATATTCATAGTCAGAGCCGAAAAATACGATGTGGGCGTTTTCTCCGTCCCATATCACTTCTTTCACGAACGCGCGTATGGTCTGCCGCTTCTGTTCAATCGTCATATTGTCTACCGCCGCGGAAAAACTTTTCAGCATATCCCGCATCAGGTCAACGCTTTCAGTCAGGTTCAGTTCATTTTCATTTTCTTTAGTTAGAGTATTCTGCTGCGCTTTTATTTTTTCAACCGCATCACTCAATGTGTTTATCTTATCCAGTATATATTTTTCGGCGCCGCTTCCGCTTGATGCGGCAAGGTTATTTACAAGCGTTTCAATTTCCTTTTCTTTTTTCTCTATCTCTTCTTCAAGTCTTGCCTGCTCATTGTTTATGTTTTCAGCCTTTATCTTGTTTTCAGATAGAGCGGATTTGAGTGATTCAAAATAATCGTCTCCGTTTTCGGCCAGCGCCTTGACTGCGGATATTACTTCTCTGTCCAATTCATTGCCGTTTACATTTTTGTTGTTGCAACGCTTGCCTTTGCTGCGCAGTTTCATCGTGCAGGAATAGTAGTAGGTATATTCACCGTCTTTGTTTAGTCGGGTAGTCATATGCGGTCGCATATATTCGCCGCATCTGCATTTCAGCAGCCCGGAAAGCAGCGCGGTGTGGCTCTTTGGTTTTCGGTAAGATTTTGATCTGTTGCGCTCAAGCATCGTCTGCACTTTGATCCAGTCCCTGCCGCTGATAAAGCCCTCGTGCTTTCCGACCGATACGATCCATTCGTCAATAGGCTTTATTTTTGTCGCCTTGCCCTGTTCCTGCAAAGTGCGGTTATAGACCATCATTCCGTGCCTGCCGTCAAATTCTTCTTCATCCGAATACAGATCGGCGTTTGCGTTTTTGAAGTATTCGTATGCGTCCTTGTCGGCAATCATATAAACGGGGTTTGTCAGAATACCGCGAATCGAAAAGCGAGTGAAATCCCTGCCGTTTTTCGTCTTGCAATGGTGGGCGAGCAGATCGCTTTCACAGGCAGTCAGCGAATTGTGTTCAAGAAACAGGCTGAATATCCGTTTCACAAGTTTCGCCTCATCGTCTTTCACCGCCAGGTGAAAGGCTTTTTTTGTTTTGCCGTTTATGTTCATCGTCGTCTCGCCAACAGATGTATAGCCCGTGGGCGTAACGCCGCCGAGCCACCTGCCGGTCTTGGCAAGTTCGTGCAGATTGTCACGAATACGCTCTGCGATCGTCTCACGCTCCAGCTGAGAAAAAACAGACGCGATATACATCATTGCTCTGCCCATAGGGGAGTTCGTGTCAAACTGCTCTTTGATGGAAATGAACGAAACACCGAGAGAGGTGAGTTCGGTGATCAGATTTGCGAAGTCGCCGATGTTTCGGCTGATGCGGTCCAGGCGATAGCATACAACAGCGGAGATTTTACCGCTTTTAATATCGTCCAGCATCGCCTTAAACTGCGGTCGGTCAAGGTTCTTTCCGCTGAATCCCTCGTCCTCGTATACAACGGCCTTTTCCGCCTCGTCCTCACCGAAATGTATCCTTAAATATTCACGGCACATCTCTATCTGGTTTTCAACAGATTCACCCTTGCCCGTAAATCTTGATTTTCTTGAATATATCGCAAATACCTTTTCCATAACTTCGCCTCATTATGTTATCAATCTTGTTTCAATATAACATAAAAGAAAATATCATTCAAGTTGATTTGTCGCTTATATTTACTTTCACGACAATATCTTTAAACACGCATGATCATGACAAATACACACAAATTTAATTATTTATTCATCTTAGCCTTAGCCCTTGATTTGTAAACATTGAATTGATTACGGCAGCGTTCAGAACAGAATTCCGCTCGTTTGTTTTGTGAAATAAATGCCTTTTGGCAGTGCTTGCAGATCTTCAGCGGAGCGCCGTCTGCAGACAATAAATTCGCCATAGTAAAATTTAGAATTCCCATCAGAGAATGAAATTCATACTGCATTTGTATTCTGTCCGTTACAGTCAATCTGTAACGGATATTTGTTTTTAATCGGTCATTAAGCAAAAAGGAAACCGATTCAGGCTTTGTCTTGTATTTTACCGAAAGCAACAGTATCTCGTACAATTCATGAATATACTCTGCTATCCAGGTAACCGGTTCGCTGTAATTCTTTGACGCAATGTAATCTGTCAGTTTAAAAGATTTCGTAATCCTTGGTTTTCCCTTTTCGAAAAACAAATCTTCAAAATCTTCTGTTGCCATTACTCCGCTTGCCGTAAACAGATTGTCATCAATAAAAACCAACTCACGTTTATAGAAATCTTTGTTCAGCGGCAGTTTCGCAATCGCTCCGAGAAGTCCGTATCGGTTTACAAAATCCAAGATTAGTTCTTCCGCTTTTTCTATGGCAGCCTCTTTCATTGACCGTCCTGTATTCAGCAGGGCGGTCAAAATTTCTTCTGCGTTTTCTATTGGATCATAGTTTTTAAGTCGCGCGGTTCGTGTTGGAATAATAACTCTTTCCCCTTGCTTGTTTTCTCTGATCTCATATTCTGAATAGCGTATATATTTCATTTCAGTTCCCTCCTATGCAACATTGAATTGATTTATCTCAAGCGTTTTCATAATACTCCTCTTTGCAGATTCAAGATTGTTCCGCACACCCCGCGGCGATATGTTCATGATCTTTGCAATTTCGCTTGTCTTATACCATTCCACGCCGTACATATATAAAACGAATTTCTGCTTTTCTGTTAATTTATTTAAAGCCGATGAAAGTTCGGAATCACTTACGATCTCCTGAATATGCATATAGTCAAAGTCCAGACTGTCAGCATCACAAAGATTATCACGGCATATCTCGTTCACCTTTTCCAAATCAAGCAGTTCCGTTTCATCCAGAAATACCTTGTCCATTACCGTGATATCTATGGAATCCTTATGCCTGTAGTATGCCCGGTCCCGTTCACGGTCTCTTGCGTCCCAGTAGGCGATCAGTTCTTCCCATTGTCCGTTTTTTGCGAATGTTTCTTCTCTTTCAGCAATTCTGTCTATCAGCAGTATGTTTTACCTCCTAAAAATTTTTTTGTTTTGGTACTACCGTTTTTTGTTTTCAACTCACCTATAATATGTAATAGTGTTAGTTCTACTACATATTACACACATAGAATATCACAAAAGGTATTCTGTGTCAAGAGCAAAGAAAGGAGGACCAAAATATGTGCAGTAATTATTTTACTCTGCCGAATCAAATCTTTGACGAAGACTTAACGGCAAGTGAATTTGTTGTCTACAGTTACCTTGTGAAATGCTCGGACAAAAGCCACAGATGCTTCCCGAGCAGGCGAACGATAGCAAAACAATGCAATATTTCTGTCAGTACGGTTGATAAGGCGTTAAACGGCTTGATTGATAAAGGTCTGATTGAAAAGACAAGCCGGTTTGACTTTTCAAAAGAACAGCAGCAGTTATCCAACATCTACACGCTGAACAGAATTCAGACCGGCGCCGGCAACAGATTCAGACGCTAACAACTGAAACGATAAATTTTGATAGTGACACCAGTGACGCCTTAAACACGGCAGTGTGAACAAGGTGTTCCTGCCGTTCCTGGCGGCACTGTCCGCCCTGTTTGGCGGAGTAAGTACTCGAATCAGCAAAACAAGCCGAAATTCAGGACAGAAAAGGAGGTTAAAATCGGTGAAAAACAGCGGTCGATGACCAAGCAGGATAAAGGCTTGGCGTCAAATCTCAACCGCCAAGCCGAAAACATCGCACGGCAACGCCGTTCGTTGGGGTTTCGGGTTTGGCATCAAAAGGCAGTTTGGGAACTCATTTTTGAGCGCAAAAGAACAAGCATTTTGATGCCAACGAATCAAAAAACTGCACAACCATGCGGTTTTAAACAAACAAATGTTACATCAAAAATTATGCCATAAAAAGGAGATGGTAAGTTACGGAAAAAGATGAAATGAAAAGGGTATCTTTTTATCTTCCTCAGGAAATCATCGATCTTTGCGACAGCGATATGAATCTTGCGGACGCAAGAAGCAGAAATCAATTCGTGATACAGGCAATAAAACTTTACGACTGTTACCTGCACAAACAGGTCAACACAGATCTGCTGACACCTGCTTTTGAATCCGTGGTAGGCGCGAAGATCGATCTGAGCGAATACAGATTATCACGAATTATCTTCAAGTTAGCCGTTGAGATGGCGGCAACAATGAATGTTCTTGCCGGCGCGTTTGAACTTGATGATCAAAAAGTGCAGCGAATGAAGCACCGAGTGATCAGAGAAGTCAAAGAACTCAACGGCTGGATCAACCTTGAAGACATTATCCGTTACCAGAACGGTGAAGATTAATTACAACAAAAAAATCAAATGCCCTGCCGTTATCCGGCAGGGCGGAAAGGATGATTATATGCTAAATACAAACAAAATAGATATTGTCCTTGCTGTAAAGGCGGACTAAAAGAGAGGGGTGATACGGAAATAATTTAAAAGCCGTGTTGCCTTATGGCAGCAGGAAAAATAATTAAAAATCGGTTCTATGACAAGCAGTTCTTTCCGTATATTTTCTTGATAGGGGAGAATATGTTTTGAATGTGATCGTCCATTTGCCAAGCGCCGAAAAACAAAAAGAATTTCAGAAGGAACTCGCCGAGTTCCATTCCGACGCAATCATTTCAAAACTTAATGCTCTCCACATCCCACTAAATGAAAAAAAGAAAATACTGAAAGAACTGAAAAAAGAAATATAAAAACTTCACCTTAGTTTAGAAAATGAACTAGGGTGAAGTTTTTTATTGAATAAAAAAGCAGTAATTTAATTGACAAAATCAGTTACATTTTGTATAATAATGTTACAAAATGCAACTTATGGAGGATGCTTATGAGCATTAACAAAATAGATCAAGAAAAATATATAAAGCTAATGTCTGAAAATTTATCTGTACTCCGAGCAAAAATCAATCTTTCACAAGAAGAGTTAGCAGATGTTTTAGGTGTTACACGACAGACAATATCTGCCGTCGAAAATGAGCAAAGAAATATGTCATGGCCTATTTTCCTTTCTCTTATTCTGATTTTTCTAAAAAATAAAGAAACAAAACGATTAATTGTTTTGTTAGGCATATATACAAAAGAATTAAGTGATTTTATAACATTTTAAATGAGGAAAATAAAAATGTCATTTGTACAAGCAAAGTGTCCTGAATGCGGTGGAATGTTAGCGGTAGATGCGGATAAAAAGGTTGCAGTATGCCAGTTTTGCGGTGAAGCATTCATAGTTCAGGAAGCAATAAATAATTATAATACATATAATGAAACAATTAACAATTATAATACAACACATAATTATAGTGCCGGAACAACAGTCAATGTTTATGAAGATAAAAACAAAGATTTTGTAGTTGAAGCCGGTGTCCTTAAAGAATACCATGGTGAATCCGTTGATGTATATTTACCAGAAAATATCAAGTCGATAGATTTAAATTGCTTTGCTG
>JAGHJI010000067.1 GCA_017886765.1 Eubacterium sp. | reverse complement strand
CCATTTTCTTTGCCACTTCTCCAACTGTCATAAACCCTTGCGGAATTGCTCTGTATTTTGCCATAATTATTTACCTCCTGACACCTATTATAAATCATTACGCGGCGTCACAAACAAGACCTTTTTTTTAAATTTTTAGGCGGCAAAGAAAAATCTTTGCCGCCTGTTCTTTTATTCTTTTCTTGTTATCGTATTCTGCACTTCATAAAGATGGTAGCTTCTGTGTATCAGTATGACGGAATTACCTTACTCTAAACTATTGCAGTCTTATTTTACTTCATAAACTTATCAATAGCTGTATTAAGCTCTTGTAACATTTCCTCGTCCCCATCCTGAACCGCGTGAACGATGCAGTGCTCAAGGTGGTCTTTCAGTATCAGCTTACCGGTGTTATTGATTGCCGATTTGACCGCGGCAAGCTGAATGAGGACCTCTGAGCAGTCCTCTCCGTTGTCCACCATCTGCTTCACCTTTTGCAGATGACCGATAGCCCTGGCAAGCCTGTTGGATACTTCCTTTGTGTGCTTATGGTCATGGTTATGTTTATGGGGATGTGTGTTTATATCGCTCATATTTTGTCAAGCGCCTGCTGGATATCGGCGATGATATCGTCAACATCCTCAATTCCCACGCTGAAACGCACAAGGTCCGGACTTACGCCGCATTCCTCAAGCTGTTCGTCGGTAAGCTGACGGTGGGTCGTCGAAGCGGGATGCAGACAGCAGGTGCGGGCGTCCGCTACATGCGTCACGATTGCCGCGAGTTTCAATGAATCCATAAACACAGTGGCAGCTTCTCTGCCGCCCTTGATACCGAATGATACCACGCCGCAGGTACCCTTTGGCATATATTTCTGCGCAAGGTCATACTGCTCGTCGTCAGGAAGCATTGCGCATTTTACCCAGCTGATCTTGTCATTATCCTTAAGATACTGCGCCACCTTCCTTGCGTTTTCACAGTGCCTTTCCACTCTGAGGTGCAGCGTTTCCAGTCCTACATTGAGCAAAAACGCGTTCTGCGGAGCCTGGATTGACCCCAGGTCACGCATAAGCTGTACGGTTGCCTTGGTGATATACGCCCCCTCAGCGAAAGTATCTGTATAAGTGATACCGTGATAACTTTCATCAGGAGTTGTAAGACCCGGGAACTTGTCATTCTGCGTCCAGTCAAATTTACCTGAATCCACTATTGCTCCGCCGATGGTTGAAGCATGTCCCTCCATATATTTTGTGGTCGAATGGGTAACGATATCGCATCCGAAATCAAAGGGACGGCAGTTTATGGGCGTGGCAAAGGTGTTGTCAATAATCAGCGGCACGCCGTTGGCGTGGGCCACCTTAGCGAATTTTTCAATATCCAAAATATCCAGACTGGGGTTTGAAATCGTTTCCCCGAATACCGCTTTGGTATTCGGCCGAATCGCTGCCTGGACTTCCTCCTCCGTAGCATGCGGGCTGACAAAAGTAAAATCTATCCCCAGTTTACGCATCGTCACATTGAAAAGGTTAAATGTTCCGCCGTAAATCGCAGAAGAGGAAACGATATGGTCGCCCGCCTGCGCAATATTGAATACGGCGTAAAAATTAGCAGCCTGTCCCGAGGAGGTGAGCATGCCTGCCACACCGCCTTCCAGCATGGCAATCTTCTTTGCCGCGTAATCGCAGGTAGGATTCTGTAAGCGTGAATAAAAATAGCCCGATTCCTTAAGGTCAAACAGATCTCCCATTTCCTCACTGGAATCGTATTTATATGTGGTGCTCTGTACAATGGGGATCACTCTCGGCTCGCCGTTTTTCGGCTCGTATCCGCCCTGTACGCAGATAGAATTTATCTTCATTACATTGCCTCCATGTTTCATTTATGATTTAGCGTATTAAAATATGTTAAAATGTGATTTGCGCTCACGCGCGGATGTTACCATCTTTTGAGTCGCAAAAGACGGTAACCGAGAAAACGACCAAAGGGGAGACGCAGGCTTATTCCCCTTTGGAAACCCCTTTTTTCCCGCCATAACGCAATATGTTACCGTAGGGGCGATTACCAATCGCCCGTGCATATGATTTGCGCCGCGCGCACAACGCGCACAGCGGCGCAGGGTGCGAAAATAGCAATTTAATAAATGAATGGATTTTTTTGTTAGGCAAGGCTTTGGCAAAATTTCGTCGACGGGAGCATATGTGCTATATGTGACCGAGCGGAATTTTGCCAGTAACGACGACTAACGGCAAAAGACATCATTTATTTTTCCAAAAAGTGCGGCATAATACTGGGCCCATGCTCTATAAAATCACCCGTTGCCTTTGCGGTTTCCTCGTTGATCGTATCCACACCCTTTATCTCCTTCTTCTTATGATAAATCAGGTACGGAACCGGGTCGCTGGCGTGCGTACGTGTAACAATAGGGGTTGGGTGGTCAGGTAAAATCATTATTTTATAATCGTCAAATTTTTCAAGTCCCTTGAAGAGAATGGGCAAAACTCTTTCATCAATCAGTTCAATGGCGCGCACCTTATTTTCCGGCTCGTTTCTGTGCCCGCATTCGTCCGGCGCCTCAAAATGAATATACACCATATCGTTCCTGTCAAGCAACTCAACAGCAGCATTTGCCTTTCCCTCGAAGTTGGTGTCGATATAGCCGGTAGCGCCGGGAACCTCGGCAACCTCCATCTTGGCGCAGCCGCCGATCCCTTTGATAAGGTCAACGGCAGATACTACCGCGCCCTTGATACCGTAAATTTCTTCAAAGGGTGAAAGCGCGGGACGCTTGCCCTCGCCCCAGAGCCATATGGAATTGGCAGGTCTTTTTCCTGCTTTTTTTCTTGCTATATTAACAGGATGATCTTTAAGCAGGTCATATGATTTTTTCATCAGCTCAATAAGGGGCTTTGCGTTATCCGCATCTGAAAGATACTCTGTAATCACTTTTCCGGTAATATCGTGGGGAGGTGTCATTTTGCCCAGGTCGGTGGTGCCGTTGTCCCAAATCAGGCAGTGACGGTAGGATACGCCGGGATAGAATTTAAAGGTATCGGTACCAAGCTTTTCATCAATATATTTGATGAGAATTTCGGCCTCTTCCGTGGATATATCGTCGGCGCAGTAATCCTCAATGGTCTTTTGCTCATAGGGCAGGTCGTCCTCGGAAAGCGTAACAAGATTTGTCCTGAGCGAAACATCGGTGGGCTTCATGTCAATACCGATTGACGCCGCTTCCAGCGGACTTCTGCCCGTATAGTATTTCATCGGGTCAAAGCCCATAACGCTCATGTTGGCAACATCGCTGCCGGGCTTCAGACCGTCTGCCACGGTTTTGACAAGACCCACCTCGGCTTTTGAGGCAAGCCTATCCATATTCGGCTTTTTTGCGCACATCATAGGCGTTTTTCCGCCGAGTGCCGGAACGGGATAATCCGCCATCCCGTCGTATAAAACAACAACGTATTTCAATTTACATTCCTCCCTGTAAATTCTATATGCAGAAATTATTTAAAGTAATTCACGCCGCTTTCAAATATTTTCATATCTTTCTCAAAAGGTACGTTGGCGTAGAGATTTTCACCCTTACGCTCGCAGTGTCCCATTTTGCCCAGAACTCTGCCGTCAGGAGAGGTGATGCCCTCAACGGCGCATACAGAACCGTTGGGGTTAAACGGCATATCGCTGACGGGCATACCGTCCGGATTTACATACTGCGTGGCGACCTGACCGTTTTCAATCAGCTTTTTCATAACCTTATCGTCGGCTACAAATCTTCCCTCGCCGTGACTGATCGGTACAGCGAACACATCACCGGCATGGACGCCGGAGAACCACGGCGATTTAACGCTGGATACTCTTGTGTACGCCATGGAGGATATATGCCTGCCGATTGTATTAAAGGTAAGGGTTGGGTCGGTTTCCTTGATTTCACGGATCTCACCGTAAGGAACAAGCCCCAGCTTGATAAGCGCCTGGAAACCGTTGCAAATACCCAGCATCAAACCGTCACGGCAGTTGAGCAGTTTGGTAACCGCTTCTTTTACTCTCGGATTTCTGAACGTCGTGGCAATAAACTTTCCTGAGCCCTCCGGCTCGTCACCGCCGCTGAAACCGCCGGGCAGCATAATAATCTGCGAGGATTCTATTTCTTTTACCATCTTGTCAATGGTTTCATTGATCGCGGCTGAGGAAAGGTTGTTTACTACCAAGACAGAAGTCTGCGCCCCTGCCTTTTCAAAAGCCCTGGCGGTATCGACCTCGCAGTTTGTGCCGGGGAATGCCGGAATAAACACTTTTGGCTTGGCCACCTTGTTTTTCGCGACAAAGATGGAACGCTCTTTGTAAAGCGGAACATCGTACGGCATATTTGCCTTCTTGCCCGAATCGGTGGCAAAGACCTTTTCAAGCTTTCCGGTCCAGGCGTCAATCAGTTCATCCACCGTCTGAACAACGCCGTCCATGATGAACACGCCGTTATCGTTGGTTGTACCCAGCGTTATACCGTCAAGGGTATTTCCGTCGGCAAGCTCAACAACGAAAGACGCTTCCTTGGCAGCAAACAGAGTCTCCTTGTCCAGATTCTGGGCAAAGGTGAATCCGAATTTATTTCCGAAAGCCATTTTGCAAACGCAGGCAGCGGCGCCGCCCTCCTTGACAACGGAGGCGGAAAGAATCGAACCGTTTCTCACACCCTCATATACCTTCATCATCAGCTCCATAGCCTTTTCGAAATCCGGCATACCGGTGCTTTCTTCAACAGGGAGCGGCAGCAGCTTGACCGTGGAACCGGTTCTCTTGAACTGTGAGGAAACCGTCTTTGATGCCTCGCTCATTCCAACGGCGAAAGAAACCAGGGTCGGCGGAACGTCAAGGTCATTGAACGAGCCGCTCATGGAGTCCTTGCCGCCGATAGACGGGCATTTGTATCCTATTTGGGCCATAAGGGCGCCGAGAAGCGCCGCGGTGGGTTTTCCCCAGCGCGCGGGCACATCGCCCAGTCTTTCAAAATATTCCTGGAAAGTCAGTCGTGCTTTTGACGGATCACAGCCCACTGCGGCAAGCTTCGCCAAAGACTCCGATACCGCGAAAGCAGCGGAATGGAAGGGCGACCAGCGTGAAAGCTTGGGTATAAAACCGTAAGCCATAACCGTAGCGGTATCCGTTTCACCCTCAAGAAGAGGAATCTTCGCCACCATAGCCTCTTCGGGCGTAAGCTGATATTTTCCGGCGTAAGGCATAAGCACCGTAGCGGCGCCTATGGAAGAGTCGAAACGCTCCACAAGCCCTTTCTGAGAGCAGACCTCAAGGCGTGAAAGATTTGCCTTAAGCGCCTGCGCATTGTCAAGGCCGGCAAGACACTCCGGCACCTGCTTTGTATAATTCAGTTTATCATCCACGGCGGAAATCTCAGCCTTTGCGTGCTGTGTAACCCCGTTGGTGTTCAAAAAGTCACGGCTGAGGCTGACGATTTTGTCGCCGCGCCAGGTCATTTCAAGTCTGTTGTCGGAGGTAACGACCGCTACCGGCGTCGCCTCCAGATTTTCCTCATTGGAAAGCCGAATAAATTTATCCACATTCTCCTTGTCAAGAACAACGGCCATCCTCTCCTGGGATTCGGAGATCGCCAGTTCTGTACCGTCAAGGCCGTCATATTTCTTGGGCACCTTGTCAAGGTCTATCTTCAATCCGTCAGCCAGCTCTCCGATGGCAACGGAGACACCGCCTGCGCCGAAATCGTTGCAGCGTTTGATCATTCTGGCGACTTCCGCCTTTCTGAAAAGCCGCTGAATCTTACGCTCGGTGGGCGGATTACCTTTCTGTACTTCCGCGCCGCAGGTCTCAATAGACATGGAATTGTGGGCTTTTGACGAGCCTGTAGCTCCGCCGCAGCCGTCACGTCCCGTTCTGCCGCCCAGAAGCACGATGATATCGCCGTCCTCCGGACGCTTGCGGATCACATTATCCTTTGGAGACGCGCCGATAACCGCGCCGATCTCCATTCGCTTGGCAACATAGCCTTCGTCATAAAGCTCGGTCACCTGACCTGTGGCAAGTCCGATCTGGTTGCCGTAACTTGAATAACCGGCCGCCGCTCCGGTGGTGATTTTGCTCTGGGGAAGCTTTGCGTCCAGCGTTTCCTCAAAAGGCGTTGTGGGATCACCCGAGCCGGTAACACGCATCGCCTGATAAACATACGCTCTGCCGGACAGCGGGTCGCGTATCGCTCCGCCGAGACAGGTTGCGGCGCCGCCGAAAGGCTCAATTTCAGTGGGGTGATTGTGGGTCTCGTTTTTAAACTGCACAAGCCACTGCTCTTCTTTTCCGTCCACAACAACAGGTACCTGAATGGAGCAGGCATTGATTTCCTCGCTCTCGTCAATATTGTCCGCAAAGCCGCGTTTTTTCAGCACCTTGGTGCCAATGCACGCCATATCCATAAGGCAGACGATCTTGTCTTTTCTGTCGCCGTATACTTCACTGCGTATTTCAAAATATTTTTCAAGGGCATCGTTTATTGCCCTGCTGTACTTGCTTTCGTTGATCTTGATCTCATCAAGCTCTGTGGCAAAGGTCGTGTGGCGGCAGTGATCCGACCAGTATGTATCAATAACTTTCAGCTCCGTCAGGCTGGGGTCACGTTTTTCGTCATTTTTAAAATAGTCCCTTACCCAGCACAAGTCAGCAAGGCTCATCGCAAAGCCCATGGAGGCGTGATACTCTGCCATCTCATCATCCTTCATCCGGATAAAGCCGTTCACACGGGCAATATCGGCCGGAGTATCCGCTTTGATATCCAGGGATTCAGGCAGTTCAAGGGAGGCCACACGGGACTCCACCGGGTTGATAATATAGGACTTTATTTTTTCAAATTCATCATCCGTAATATCGCCCTTGACGGCAATGACCTTTGCTGACAGAACATCCGGTCTTTCCCCTGCGGTCAAAAGCTGAATACACTGCGCCGCGGAGTCAGCCCTCTGGTCATACTGACCGGGCAGGTATTCGGTGGCAAAATATCTCCAGCCCTGCGGAATGGAGAGCTCATAGTAAACATTGTCAAGATTCGGCTCGGAAAGAATCGTGCCCACGGCGTCCCTGAACTCCTCCTCGCTTAATCCCTGGGCGTCATAGCGGTTGATGATCCTCAGATCCTCCAGCGCCGTTATGCCGACATTGTCCCTGAGGTCCGCCAGAGTCTGGCTCGCCTCAATATCGTTGCCCTTCTTTTTTTCAACAAAAACTCGATAAACCTTTGCCATTTGTTTTCTCCTTATTTTTAGTAGCACAGATGTAAAATTAGACATTTTATATTTTATCATAAAAAACACAAATTGCCTATAGTAAAAATACACTTTTTTCAATATCTTAAAATTAATTTTTTGTTCATATAAACTATTCACTATATTAAACTTTTTTGGTATAATGATGAAGGTGTGTATAGCCTTGAAAACACAATCATACAATTCTTAGGGAAGGGGTGGCACAATGACTGAAATTCTTGAAGAGGATTTTTACGATGTCGAACTCATGAATCTTGTTGTGGATAAGGCGGACAATTTAAGGGTCGTTGACTCGGACAGTCATTTTTCGGAATTTACAGGTGTTCACCCATCAAAAATAAAAGAGGGCAAGCTCTATCTTCATGATATCATCAAACCGGCGTACCGCGAAAAAATCATGCAGGCGCTCTGCAAGAAAGATTCCCCTTATGTCTATTTTGAAGCGGAGCTGGCGGATAAAAATGACACAGATGTCCTGATGCACTGCACCGGTCATAATTATGAGGATTCCACGCTGTGCCGCCTTACCCTTGCGGATGTTTCAAAATCCAAGAAAAAGCAGGAGGCGCTCAGGGAACAGGCAAAGGAAATGAATTACCTAATAGACCTGGTTACCGGCGGCGTATGTCTCTTTAAGGTGACGGACGATATGCACATTGTGGTGCAGTACCTGAACGAAGGGGGCTGCCGCCTTTTCGGCACTTCAAAAAGCAGATACAGCCGGCAGGATTACCGCCTTGACGAGCTGATCCACCCGGAGGACAGGAGCCTTGTTTATCAGGCTATCGGCAAAGCGATGGCAACCGACGAGCCCGTTGATTTGGAGTTCCGCACAATCGTACATACCAACGAATACAGATGGTGCAAGGTAAACGCCGCCATTGAAAGCTATGACGACGATGACAACCCTATTTTCCATGCCATGCTTACCGACATAACCGGTGTGAAAGAGGCGGAGGAAAAAGCCGATAAAATGTACGACAATCTGGCGGAAGTGTTCAAAAACTTACCCAACGCGGTTTTTTCAACGGATACGGAAAATCCGCTGACGCTTCAGATCGTAAGCGAGGATTTCATCAAATTCCTGGGCTGGTCAAGGGAGGTCCTTTTTGAGGAACACGGGGGCAGACTGTCCGATTTTATGCAGGAGCGGGAGATAAAATACGTCACCGCCAATATAAAGAAACAGCTTGAGGAAGGCAAAAAAGAAATCCTTGTAACCTATTCCATCCGCAGCGGAAAAGGCAATTTTCTTGTGGTGGAGGACAGACGGAAGATCATTGACCAGGACGACGGCTCAAAATCCATGCTCTGCAGTCTGAGAAACATTACAAAAAAATTCCAGAATAAAACAGCAAACGGAATCGACTGATTACATAAAAACCGATATTATTCACACTCAACAATTTACATATTTATCTGTAGGAATAGGATTTATACGCCCTCCCGAAATCGTATGTAATTTATGGGAGAGCATATATTGACCCTACACAAAATGCAATAGAATTGAATAACATTTCAACTATAAAAGAGGCTGTTATAAACAGCCTCTTTTGTTGTGCATTAAAATATTTTAACTCAGGTATTGAGTTTTTTTTAATTTATTTTTATAAATGTAGTATAATGCATTAAAAATCATCAAAAGAGCATCTAATATAAAACAGGAGAAATACAGCTATGCGAACAATTTTGTCAATTAAACAGAAAGAAGAAAACAGCAAGAATTATAAAACTTTTTCCGTCAGAATAAAAGCTGAAACCTTAAATCAGCTTGATGAAATATCTCATATGACAAATCGCTCAAGAAACGATGTAGTCAACAAGTGTATTGCCTTTGCCTTAGAAAACTATAAATACTGATGCTGAGTTAATAAAGTATTGAAACATAATTTTTGAAAACTAACAATAATAACTAAATATTAAGCTATTACTATCTTCATATTTTAAGTAATTACTTTTAAAATAATCCTGAGGTGACAGTAATGAGTGTGGATTATAAACTTATCGGGAAGAGAATAAAAAAAGCAAGAAAAAGGACAAATATAACTCAGGAAAATTTAGCGGAATTAATGGATGTAAGTTCAGGATATATCAGCCAAATTGAAAGAGGTGTAACTAAAGCCAATCTCACAACAATAGACAATATATGCAATCATATTGGTTGCGATTTATCATATATCATTACTGGAATATCAGCAGATAAAAACAAGTCCGACAAATAACAATTATTTTGATATATTTGTTAGCTAAAATTATAGGTGAAAGCATGTATCGCTGTTGCAGTTTTTTCGGAGAAATTAAAGTTGATGACATAACGCCTGAAATGGCGTGTGAAATATATGATTTTTTTGAATATTTAATAATACATAAAAATGTAGACGTATTTTTTTCAGCATCGGAAAGTGACTTTGATTTATTTTGTGAGGGAATGCTCTTTGCTATTAAAGAACGATTTTCAAAAATAAAGATTATTAAATTCGCTGACAAAAATTATAAAAATACATTTGAGGATTTAAAATACCAACATGTAATTACATACCAAAGTACCAATTACATAAAACGATGTAAGGATATGGCAAGAATAAGCGATTATGTATTGCTGGATTCATTATGCGACAGCAAAATAGGTTTTGAAATTGCTCTTGTTGCATGTTTCTGCAAATCCAATACAAAAGTATATGATTTAAATTTAATTATGAAACGGGCGGCAAAATTATTATCCGCTAATTAATCTGAGAAATGTTCGGGGATAAACTACATAAAAATAAAACGGTGCGTCATTCACGACGCACCGTTTTTTGAAAACAATTATTTAATTACTGTTCCGATGGTATTCGGCGCCATACCGGCGGCGTTGGCCTCATCGGTATCAATATGCATTGCCAGCGCGTAGGAGTCGGAAACCCTTACCACAACATCACCGAAGGTCAGGTTCCTGCCGTTTGAGGTGGGGATTTCCACGCTGACGATCTCACCGTTTTCAAGTCCCATTTTTTCGGCGTCTGCGGTTGTAGCGTGGATATGCCTTTTCGCCGCGATAACGCCCTTGGTAAGCTCAACCTCACCTGCCGGACCCACAAGCTTGCAGATACCGGAGCCCTCAATATCGCCGCTTTCCCTTACCGGAGCGGTCACGCCGATGGAACGGGCGTCTGTCAGCGAAAGCTCGACCTGGGTCTCCTTTCTGCAGGGGCCGAGGATGGAAACCGCCGGGAACTCTCCCTTTGTGCCGATAACCTTTACCCTCTCCTCACAGGCGAACTGACCGGGCTGGGAGAGCATTTTTTTAACGGTAAGCTCATACCCCTTGCCGAAAAGCGTTTCCAGATCCTCCTGAGAAACATGAACATGTCTCGCGGAAATTTCAACCAATACTTTATTTTCCATAATAATCTCCTTAAAAACAAAAAATAGATTATAAATATTTTATACCCATTTACATTGTTTTTCAACAGTAAATTTGATATAATTATTCCGACAAATAATTCAGGGTGATGAAAATGACGTTAGACGAGCTTGAAATGAAATGCAAAGGCTGTACAAACTGCGAGCTTTGCCAGGGCAGGACAAATCTTGTTTTCGGCATCGGAAAAAAAGACGCGGATATTATGCTCATAGGCGAAGGCCCTGGGGAAAACGAGGATCTGCAGGGCGAGCCCTTTGTGGGCAGGTCCGGTCAGTTGCTTGACAAATTCCTGGACAGCATTGACCTTTCCAGAAATAAAAATGTCTATATAGCCAATATGGTAAAATGCAGACCGCCGAAAAACCGCGACCCCAAGCCGGAAGAGCAGGAACAATGCATCAAATGGCTCAGGGAGCAGTTTAAAATCATCAGGCCGAAAATCGTGATCTGCGTGGGCAGGATCTCCGCCCAGAGACTGATTGACAAGGATTTCAGGGTAACCAAGCAGCACGGAGAATTCATCGACAAAAACGGCACACTGTTTATGGGCACGTTCCACCCCGCCGCTATTCTCCGTAATCCGAACAACAAGGAGCTTGCTTTTTCCGACTGGCTGAAAGTAAGGGATAAGATAAACGAATTAGGTATTCAGATATAATATAAAGAACAGACTTCGAGAAATCGAGGTGAATTTCGTTTTCTTGCGAGCGGGAGCTGTACGAGGGTACTGCCCCCGAGCAAAAAAACGGAAAATGCCAAACAGCGGCAAGGATTCGATATCCTTACCGCTGTTCTTTTGTTAGAACCTCTCCGTTAGCACTACGTGCTGCCACCTTCCTTTGACAAGGGAGGAAAAACGGATTGTTGTATTTTATTTCGGCGTGGTTCAGCTGACTTTATCGACAGTCTGAACAGGACAGCTTAAGGCTTGTCCTGTTTTTTATACAGTATTCGGACTTTTTTCACGGTCTTTAAACCGCTTATATATCAGCGCGCAGATTGCGGACACCAGCGCGGTGGCGATGAAAATTGCCGCCGCCATTTTTATATTATGCTGTTCCAGCTGCGAGCCGCAGACCGTGGACGTCAGTATCGACGGTATTCTGGCAATGGAGGTAATGATAAAAAACTCCACGATGTTCATCTTCAGCGAGCCCGCCACGTAAGTCATAATATCCTTGGGCGTGGAGGGAATGAGATAAAATAAGAACAGAAAAAGCCGCTGGTTTTTTTTATTGTTAATGATTTTCAGATTTTTAAGCTGCTCTTCATTAATAAAGGCGGAAACGAATTTGCTGCCCAGCCAGCTGGAGAGCGCAACGATTACCAGCGAGCCCAGAAACGTGCCCAGCGAACAGAGCGCCAGTCCGCCCCAGGTGCCGAAAGCATACCCCGCGGCGATTTCAAGGGGTTCGGCGGGAATGATTTTGATCACCGTCTGAAATGCGCGGATAAATACAAATATCACACCGCTGAGATTTTTATATGTGTCAAGCCATTCCTTAAAGCTCTGCGTATCACTTACAAACGCCGTCAGCGTTTTACCGAACGCCAGATAAAGCGCAAGGAACACGGCAAGCAAAATGCCGATACCCACGCCGTAAACGATAAGGACCTGTTTGGGCGGCTTTTTAAAATATTTTTTTACGTAATTTTTAAGCGTTTGCACTCAGACACCTCAATTCGTTTAAAAACTGGGGGCTTGCGTACATATCGTAAAAACCTTTCAGCTTGCCGTTATACACAGGTTTCCACGGTTTTTCCTTACCGTTAAAATGGACAATCATTGTATTTTTTTCAACAAAATCCAACGCGTTGCTGACCGGCATAATTTTCAGAAGCCTTGCAAAGCACCTCTCGTCCAGATTGATAATATTTTCCGAAATGGTGCCGATCTTACCGTCAAACAGAATATTGATCACGTCCTGGTCGGCAAGATAAAGTCTGCAATAATTTCTTTTTACGCATTTGAATATTTTTTCAGCGGTGATCGTTTCACGCATTTTTTCAATATTCATAAGCATAACGCCGGCGTTTATATAATGATTGGATTTCAGCAGAGTAAGCCTGAACTTATTCCAGTTGTCCACAAAACCGTCAAAATGCTTGGCTCCGATGATTAAATTATTGCCGAAGTCTGCGGAGTAGAAGGAATGTAAGGAATTCAGAATGACAGTGTCAGGATCTATGTAAAGTATTCTGTCCACAGACCTCGGCAAGTAAAGAGGAGCAAAGATACGGTAGTAGGTTTCCTTGGTGATACGGCTCTTTGTGGGCGCTTTTTGAAAAAGCGTTTCATCAAGCTTTATGGGATAAACCTCTGCATCGGAATTCCCCAGGGCGTATTTTATCTGTTTAAAATCCGTCGGTGTAAGAGAAGAGTGCGCAACATACAGATTTATGCACTCTGAGGAATTGGTTTTAGCAAGAGAATTGAGCATTGTACAAAGGGGATAAATATAACCTCTGTCCAGAGTAACCAACAAATTCATCATTATATCACCTTCTTTAGTTCATATTATATTTTGTTCATCTTACGTTCAAGTGAAAATAATCTTACAATTTCGTCACTTTTATACTTTTTTTATGATATTATACCTCACTTATATAAAATGCAAGAGAAATTTGCATTTTGGCAAAAATTTTATCTATAGTTTATATTTAGCGAACTCATGTATTTGCAAGCGGTAATTTCACCTTCGCCTTAAACAGGTCACCGTCTATGGAGATTTCAAGACTGCCGTTCTGGACTCTGCAAAGTTCTTTTGCAATGGAAAGTCCCAGTCCGTTGCCCTCCTGATTACGGGATTTGTCTCCGCGGACAAAGCGCTGTGTAAGCTCGTCTGGAGAAATATCCAGCGGCTGAGCGGAAATATTCTTGATTTCAAAAACGCCCATACCGCTTTCCCGGTAAACGCTGACATAAACGCGGGTATTCTTCGCGCTGTATTTTTTGGCATTTGAAAGGAGATTTTCTATGATTCTGAAAGATTTTGGACCGTCCGCGAAGATTGCCGGAGCGTCCTCGCTTTCCTTGACGATCAGTTCCAGACCCGCTTTTTCAAAATCCTTCTGCGCCTCCACCGTCGCCTGCAGGCAAAGCTCGTAAAGATTCAGATTTGAGGGATTGACCGTGATATTGCCTGAATTGATCTTCGACGCTTCCATCAAATCGTCAATCAGTCTTTTCAGCTTGGTCCCCTTATCGCCCAGAACGCTTATATACTCCCGTGCCTTTTCGTCCGGGATATCGCATTTTGAAAGCAGGTCAACATAGGTAATGATGGAGGTCAGGGGCGTTTTCAAATCATGGGAAACATTGGTGATCAGTTCCGTTTTCAGCCTTTCGTCCTTGACCGCTTTCGCCACAGCGTTCTGAAGCTCGGCGTTGGTATATTTCATACTTTCCGCAAGAATGCTCAGCGACTGCGGCAGCGTGCTGCTGTCCAGCGTCACATCCTCGTGCCTGCTTGCCGTATCAATTAACATATCCAGCTGCTCAATATACTTGAGAACTTTCATAAACACATAAACGTTTGCGGCGATATCCCCGAGGGTAAGCAAAACGGCAAGAAAAGCCGGGAAAGCATTATACGCGTAGGTCGACCAGGAATACAACGGAAGGATAATGACAATCGCCAACAGGTTGGCAAGCACATATAAAACGGAAAGGCGTATTACGTTTCTTTTGAATTTCGTGGGCTTGTAGCTCAGTATTCCGACAGCGTTCTTTATCATGGCATTTGATTTTCTAACACGTCTGCCTGCTGCTTTAAATATTTTTATATCCAGTTCAATCAGTTTCTTAATCAGGATAAATACAAGCCTGCCTATATAATAGACAAGGAAATTTTTATACAGCTTCCTTTCCGATCGAATACACCTTGCCACACTGGCGCAGAATTCAAACAGCATCAGCCATATTACCGCGGCGTAAATAACGATTGCGGCAACCGTTAATGTTGACAGATACAGATATTCCGCAGCCCCTGCCAACAGCGCCGTGGCGCCAAAGCCAAGCGCGATATAAACACCCAAGTGAATTTCAAAAGGAACATAGTCAATGAAGGCTAATTTTGCGGCAGCGCCCTCTTCCTTCTGCCCTGCGGCAGGCAAATATAAAAAGGCAAATATAAAAGACAAAATCAGCAGTACGGCGGCGGCAATAACATATAAGGCGAAATGGTCATAGCCCTTCAGCGCGGTGGAATAAAAGCTTTTTATCCCCTGATACGTATCATACGTTCTGATATGATCCAAAAGACTCGGATTTGCTATTTCATCCATGGGAAAATCCAGATAAACAAAAATATCCGTGTTCTGCGCGTATTTGTTGCCGCTGATATAAGATTCATAGATTTCATCGGCAAGGTCCTCACTTATGCCCTGATAACTGAGCTGTCCGTTTTTGCAGACAAAATAAACCTCGCTGTCATAGACCTGCTGTTCATTGAAATCTTCGATATTTGTGGGAATGTAATCCGTATCCGCGTATAAAGTATAATAATGCAGACTGTTTTTTCTTTGTCTGTAATCACTCCACATGGTGAAATTTTCATTTATCATTTCATCGAGTTTATCGGAAATAAAGTTATCATACAGCGCATTTACGGCGGTTTTTACACCGTCCTCGTCTTCAGCATACGCATAGGAATTGCTGTCGCTATAGATACGGTCATAACTGGTTTCAAAAACATAGGTGCCAAAAGACGTTTGCACGTTAACTAAAATCGAAGCATAGAATCTGTCATCGTCAGAATAATAATAATCTGCGCCGTCCGAATAGATTTCGTCGGCAGAAACAGACCTGCCTATCTCCAGATAATCTTCACACGCGCTGGAAACAGCGCTGTCCCTCGCCTGTTCAAGTTCTTCGGTAAAATCGTCTGACATTACTGAGGCATAAGCGTCGTTGGCTATACCGCCGACGTCTGACGAAAAAGAATGTTCAAAAGCGTTTGACTGCGTGTAGCTTTCCGGTCTCTCGCCTTCGTTGTAAATATACGCCATTGTGCAGAGGGAGACAAGCGTGACCGAGCCGCAGAACGTAATCAGGCTGAGCAGCACGCATATACATTTAAATACCGGGGAATATTTAAACTTTTTCACATTTGTATCCAAGGCCATACACCACCTTCAAGTATTTCGGATCCTTAGGATTAATCTCAATCTTTTCACGCAGATTGCGGATATGAACGGTTACGGTTTTTTCACTTGTATAGGACGGCTCGTTCCACACCGCCTCATAGATCTGAGATGATGACAGCACCCTGCCCATATTGCGCATAAGGTATTCCAGTATCTTATACTCAATGGGTGTGAGCCTGACTTCCTCGCCGTCCACGGTCACCTTCTTTGTATCCGTATCCAGGATGATACCGCCGGTCACAAGCTGGCTTTCCTTTATCTCCATACTGCCGAGAACGACATAGCGCCTGATCTGGGACTTTACACGAGCCACAAGCTCCAGGGGATTAAAAGGCTTGGTGACATAATCATCGGCGCCGAAGCCCAGTCCCGTTATCTTATCCGTATCCTCGCTTTTGGCGGACAGCAGAATAATCGGAAAGTTATATTTTTTACGAATCTGCAGCGTCGTTTTAAGCCCGTCCATCTGCGGCATCATAATATCCAGTATCACGCAGTGGATCTCCTGCTCGTTTATCTGCTCCAGCGCTTCAACGCCGTTTGACGCCGTCAGCACATTGTATCCCTCGTTGTCAAGATAGATACGCAGGGATTCCAGTATTGCTTCGTCGTCATCGCATACAAGAACCGTTTTCTTTTTTTCATCCATATTCATAAATAATCCTTTCTCCGATATACACATTAAAGCATTTTATTTCAAAAACACGTCTAAGAAAAAGTTAAGAAGTAGTAAAGAATATCATAAATAAAGGGCGGAATAAAATCCGCCCCGAACTGTCTGTATCCATTTATCTGTCCTGCTGCGCGATTATTCCTCAGCAACGTAATTTTTATTCAGCGATTCAATCGTTTTTACCGTATCGTCAACAGCCGTATTGAATGAATTGTCGTCGCCGTTTGACGAAAGATAGATCACCGTATATTTCTCATCGTCATAGGAGGCGCTGTCGTCAAGGAACATCGGCACCTTATACGCTTCATTCTCAAAGGTGGACTGATATGTATACTCATTATCAATATAATACTGCCGCCAGCCGTATTCCGACTCCACTCTAGCGCTGAAAACAGAATCAAATTTTTCATCGTTCATTCTGTAAATTCTGGAAGACGCCGTATATGTATAGTCACTCTGATAGCTATAGGAATTTATACAGATATCGAAGCCGTTTTTCGTTGTCTGCAGCATAACATAATTTGTATCATTATTTCTCATCAGATTTGAGACGGAGTCCCTGCTGAATATTTTCTTCGCCACAGTACCGTTCCAATCATAGACCTCCATACAGTATGTGGGCTCCTCAATCATAATATTCTGCCCTGAATAATAGTTTGTGGCGCTCTTTTTCACCATTTTTCTGTAAACGATAAACAGTTCCTCATTGCCGTCGGCATTGAAATCAATCAGCCTTACGAGCGCTACGCCGTCAATATAGGTACTGCCGTTTTCCGTTTCCACCTTAGCCTGACCGTAGGTCTTGTTCCTTTTTTCAACGATTTCATAATAGGCGTCGTTCTTCAGCTCCTGCGGCGTTTTCTGACTTTCCAGATTCGCTACGGAAACGGTGGACAGTCCGTCTATGTTGGCGGTTACGATATCCATGATGCTTTCCGCTCTGGTACTTTTTATCACGGAAAACTTTATCGTTTCAAAATCCTGTGCGTTGATCTTTCCGTCCACGGAATAGATATTATTTTTGTAATCATAATCACAGGAGGAATCTTTTTTAAAGGTATTGCCTTTAAGGGCGTACAGGGTAACCTTCTCCGGCTCGGTTTTCTCCGATTTACAGATATAATACTTATTGCCCTTGTGATAAAGCCCTATCCAGCTGCCGTCAACAGCGTCCCGGGTAGCGTTTGCCTCTTGGCTGTAGACCTTGGTAAACTCCCTTTTCACATAGCTCCATACCTCAAGGGTATAAACATTTTTATTACTGTACACAAGCATAAGCTCCGCGCTGCCGTCATTGTCAAAATCCATCTGCCTGGCATAGCACAGACCGGTAAGCCTCACCATATCCTCTCCGTAGGTGTCCTCATCCATAGCTTCCGCTTTTACGGGGCCGTATTCCACCATATAATCGGTGCAGACCTTTCCCGCGTCAGCGTAGAAAAGCTCGCTTTTATTATTCTGGGAGTTAATGTTCCATGTAAAAATGATTATGAAAAGGATTACGAACACGATAAAGATGACAAAAGCAAAGAGCTTGATTGCCGCCCTTTTCAGATTAGGCATTTCCCTAAGCGCTTTAAGCTCGTCAAGGAGCTCACCGCTGGCAAGCCGTGAAAACCACGATCGGATATCGTCCGCGACCGAACTAAAATCAATATTGCGTATTATACTTTTTTTCGGCTCAAGCACTTCAGGCTCGTCGTCAAAGTAATTATACTTCCTCACGGCTTCACCCCTTTTCACAGCGTCTGGTCAGTGATATATTATCATAAACGGTTCAACTTATCAACTGTTATTACAGTTAATCATATGAGTGCGGATAAAGAATAATTAACAAAATCAGAGTTTCTTATAAATAAAAAACTCACGGGTATAAAATCCGTGAGCTGCTTTTTGGAGCGGATGACGAGGCTCGAACTCGCTACCTCAACCTTGGCAAGGTTGCGCTCTACCGGGTGAGCTACATCCGCAAATCAAGTGTAATTATACATACGCAAAGCGGTTTTGTCAAGTCATTTATATAAAATTCGTTTTTATTTATGTGTTTACAAGTAAGATTATTTTTGTTAAAATGAAGTCTGATAAAAGGGATGAAAGGAGCGTTTTAAGTGGACTACAGTATTATGCCTTTCGGCGATGTGTGGAAAAACGGTATTTTTAATGTTCCCAACGATCTGGCGGACAAATATCTGAAAATGGCAAGCGAATATCAGCTTAAGGCGCTGCTTTATATTTTACGAAACGGCGGCAGGGCAGACTCCGCTTCCGTTGCAAAGGCGCTGGGGCAGACAAAATCGGATATTGACAGTCTGCTTGAATTCTGGGTAAGCGAGGGCGTTATCGCCGTGGACGGTACACAATCCCATACCCAAATGCCAAAGGAACAGGAAAAGCCCGAAAAAGAAGTTAAGCCCGTCCGTGAACTGCTCGCGCCCCCAAGACTCAGTCCGAAGGATATCGCGGCGTTTTCCAGAGAAGATGAAAACATACGCTTTCTCCTTTCCGACGCCCAGCGTGTTCTGGGCAGAACCATCAGCCATGCCGAGCAGGAAATGCTGGTCAATATGGTGCAGTATTACGGACTGAAAGTGGAAGTTATTTTAATGATACTTGCGTTTTACCGCAGTGAAAAGGAGCGCGGCAAATCCATCGGCATATCCTATGTTAACGCTATGGCGAAAAACTGGGCGGACGAGGGTATAAATTCTATTACGGACGCCGAGGCAAAGCTCCAGGACATTGCGCGAAGCGACAGGCTCTGGAACGAGATCGTGGCGATCACCGGTATTCGCCATCGCAGACCCACTGCGAAACAGCGCGAAATGGTCGATGGCTGGTTCAGGGATTTCGACATTACGATGATCACCATGGCATCCGATATTATGAAAGAAAACACCGCCGAACCGTCGCTGGCATACATAAACAAGATTTTAAAACAGTGGAAGAAAAAGGACATCTCCTCCCCCGCTCAGGTCAAGGCGGAGCAGGAAGCGTTTGAAAAAAGCAAAGCGGATAAAAAATCGGGTAAACTGAAAAGCAAGCCGTCCTATGACCTGGAAAAAGTTATGAACGACGCGATGAACAACACCGATATAATATAAGGAGAAACACAAATGGCATATTCTCAGGAGGTTTACAGCCGCGCGGCCCAGGCGCTTGAACGCAGACGGGAACGCGCGAACCTTGAAGCGCAGGCGCGTATTGACGAAATAGGTGAAAAACTGCCGGAGATAAATGAAATACAGAGAAAGCTGGCGCAGATAGGACTTAATATCTCAAAGGTATTTCTTTACAGCGCGGATAAGCAGGCTGATATGGAAAAACTGATGCAGGAAAGCCTGGAATTACAGGAGCAGAAAAAGAATATTCTCAAAAAAAACGGTTACAGTGAGGATGCCCTGGATATACGGTATACCTGTCCCGCATGCAAAGATACGGGATTTATCGGCAGCCGCAGGTGCAAATGTCACAACGAACTGTTAAAAGATATTGAGCGCTCTGACCTGGCAAAAATCGCGCCTATTGATGACTGCACCTTTGACACCTTTGATATACAGTATTATCCGCAGCAGGTAATGGAAAACGGAATTTCCCCCAGAGACAAAGCGGAAAAAATAAAAAATAGTTGCCGCAAATACGCCGCGAACTTTACCACCGCTTCACCAAACGTAATGTTTATGGGCGGTACCGGACTGGGTAAGACCCACTTGTCCCTGGCAATCGCCAATGTTGTAATCAACAGGGGCTACAGTGTGGTTTACGGCACGGCGCAGAACATTTTAAGCGATCTGCAAAAAGAAAACTTCGGCAGGGACGATGACATCAGGTATTATGAAAGAGCCGTGCTGGGATGCGATCTTCTTATCCTTGACGATCTGGGCACGGAATTTAAAAGCGCTTATACAGTCGCCTGTCTTTACAACATCATAAATTCCAGACTCAGCGCAAAGCTGCCCACCATTATTTCAACAAACTTTACTGCTGAAGAGCTGGAGGAAAAATACGACCAGCGTATCACCTCCAGAATAACCGGCGAATATAATAAACTGATTTTAGTCGGGAATGATATAAGATATATGAAATAAAAAAGGGTTTTGACTATGAGAGAGTTTCTTATAAAAATTAAAAATTTATCCCTCATTACAATCGCCGCGGGATTCATTATCGGTATCGTTCTTCTTGTCCGCCCGGATGAGACGGTGCAGTTTATCAGTATTCTTTGCGGCGTTACCGTGATTATGCTGGGCATTGGCGCATGGATCTCCTACTTTACCAAATTCAAATCCACCATTCTGGCAATTCTCGGCACCCTCGCGGTCATCGCCGGCATTATTCTGTGCGTACGGTACAGGAGCATCGTTTCCGCAGTGATCTTTCTGTTCGGCGTCTTTGTGCTGGTGGAAGGAATTGTGGATCTTATCTCCGCCATTGACGCGAAAAGAAACGATTTAAAAAGCTGGATCGTTTCCGTCATCATGTCAGCGGTTACGATCATTTTAGGCTTAATCGTCATCATCAACCCCTTTGACAGTGTCATGGTGCTCACACAGCTTCTTGGCGCAGGACTTATCGTTTATGCTGTAATGGACCTTATCTCCTTTATCCAGATCAGAAAAATCGTGAAATATAATCTGAGTCCGCAGATAGATGCACAGGCGCAGGAGCATACGGACGAATAATCGAGGTAACAGATATGAATCAGGTTGACGAATATTTAAAAGTAATCGACACGGTAATCGAGCAGGGAAAATTCAAGGACAACTGGGAAAGCCTTTCACAGTTTAAGGTTCCCTCCTGGTACAGAGCCGGAAGATTCGGAATCTTCATTCACTGGGGCGTTTATTCCGTTCCCGCCACGCAGTCGGAATGGTATCCGCGCCTTATGTACATAAAAGGACAAAAAAGCAATATCCACCATAGCAAAACCTATGGTATGGATTTTGAGTACAGACAGCTTGTGGATCTGTTCAAGCCGCAGAAATTCAACGCGGACGAATGGGCGGAAATTTTCAAAAAAAGCGGCGCCGCGTATATCATGCCCGTAGGCGAGCACCACGACGGCGTCAAGATGTATAAAAGCCAACTGAACAGGTGGAACATGGCGGACCTGAACAAACGGGATTATATGGCGGAGCTTCATCAGGCATGCGACCGGGCCGGTCTTGGCTTTCTGATGAGCAATCACCGGGCTGAACATTACTGGTTCTTTAACGGCGCCAGAAAATATTATCCCGATTCCGAGGTGGCAAAAAATCTTTATCCCGATTTGTACGGCCCCGCTTTTATGCCGGAAAGCGGAAATATTGACAAAACCGACAAGGAGATCTTCGCCTCTGAGGAATACCTCAGGGAATGGCTTGCTTCTGCCTGTGAAATGATTGATAAAAACAGACCGCTGGGCGTTTATTTTGACTGGTGGATACACAAGGATGAATTCCGCCCGTATTTGAAAAAATTTCTCGCCTATTACTACAACAGAGGTATGGAATGGGGCAAAGAGGTTTGCGTATTTTATAAATGGGGCGCATTGTTTGACGGCTGCGGAATCTTTGATGTGGAACGAGGTCAGATTGACGGCGTGGCGCGCGAGCTGTGGCAGAATGACACGGCAATCGCCAAAAATTCCTGGGGATATACAGAGGGAAATCAGTTTAAAACCCCTGCCGAGATACTCAGAAACATGATAGAGGTCTTTGCCAAAAACGGCTGCTATATGCTCAACGTAGGTCCGAAAGCCGACGGCACGATATGCAAGGAAGAAAAAAACGTCCTGCTTGAAATCGGCAAATGGTTTGAAAAAAACGGCGAGGCGGTATATGGCTCACAGCCCTTTGAGGTCTGCCCCTTTGAAGGCAGAAAAACAAAGAACGGAGCCTTTAAGGAAAACAAGAAATTCTTGAAGAAGGACTTTTGCTTTACAGCCCGTCCGGGTAAAATCTATGTTTTCCCTATGGGCGAAAATCTGCCTGAAACGCTGAAGATAAAAAGCCTGCGCCGCTCAAATGAAGGCGGTATAAGATACAAAATCAAGCGTATTCATATTTTGGGCGAGGAGAAAGATTTAGGCTATTCCCAGTCCGAAAAAGATTTAAGAATCCATACCGGTAAAAAATATGATAACAACATTCCCATGTGCATATGCGTGGAAGTGGAATAATAAAAGAGGCTGTAAAACAGCCTCTCAGACTGTCGATAAAGTCGGGTGAACCACGCCAAAATAAATGTGTGCAGCATAGCATTTTCTTTTGTAGGGGACGGTGTCCTCGCCGACCCGTTCTGACGGAGGGATCTAACAAAAAAACAGCGGTAAGGATATCGAATCCTTGCCGCTGTTTGGCGTTTTCCGTTTTTTTACTCGGGGGCAGTACCGTCGTACAGCTCCCGCTCGCAAGAAAACGAAATTCACCTCGATTTCTCGAAGTCTGTCCAGCGTGTAGGGATACATACTTTTCTAAATTTACTACTTTTTCTACACGCTGAGAGGCTGTAAAACAGCCTCTTTTATTATTAGAATATATTATAAAACTTATTATAACTCTATAGTGTCAGTTTTTCGTGCCTGCCCGGTAATTCCAGCATGATTTCGGAAGAGGACGTAGCCTTTTTTTAATAACGAAAACTATATTGAAACAGGATTGTTTTGACTATTCCGTAAAATCGGTATAGATTTGTTTGGGGCTCTCTGCCGGCGAATACTGCCAGAAATCCATATGGCAGCAATCCGTATAATATGTAAGCGGCGTTGGCTTGGCGGTTTCATTAAAGCTTTCAACCACTACCAGCTTGATTTTCATTTTCGCGGGAATAACGGATTTTACATATACCGCCACCTGCTGACCGACGAACAGATTATCCTGCGGTTCCGCAAGCCCGGCCAAATTGGGCGCAAGCTCAACAAAGATACCGTAATCCTCAATACTCCTTACCACGCCCGTAACCGTTTCGCCCTGGGAAAACTTTGACGCGTTTTCCTCCCAAGTGCCGAGAAGCTCTTTTAACGAAAAAGTCATTTTACTGGGCTCTTTTTTTCTTAATATGACTTTTATATTCTGCCCCTCAGTCAGCCTTTCGTTAGGATGACTGATACGGGATACCGACAGCATATCAATGGGGATCAGCGCGTTGATACCCGCTCCGATATCAATGAAAGCGCCGAATTTTTCAAGATGCGTAACACGGGCGTCAATGACATCCCCCTCAACCAATGTATCCAGAAATTCATGAATACACCTTAACTGGACGGCGCGGCGTGACAGAATAGCCAGGCTGTTGTTATATATATCTTTCTGAAAGCCGAGGACTGTAAAGCACACGCTTTTATTCACCTTGGATATAAGGGCAATATCCCGCACGGAGCCGTCATCTATTCCCACAGCGCCTTCAACGCGGGGGATGATTCCCCTTACTGCGCCCAGGTCAACATGGAGATTATGCTCCCTGTCGCACAGCAGCACCTTGGACTCAAGAATCTCTCCCTGTATCATTGCGGTCTTTATTTCATCCACCGAGTCAAACTGCCTTGACAAATCCTGATTTTTCCCCTCCGGGTAAAATTTCATAACATCACTCTCTTTTTTATTGTAGTTAAGTATATGAAATTTCGTCAGAAAGTATGATTAATATATGAGTTGTAAAATATTTAAGGTAATGCTATAATAAATAGAATTATAATAAAGCGGTGATACTATGCAACTTCAGCTCGGCGACATTGTAATCATGAAAAAGCCCCACCCCTGCGGCTCAAAAGAGTTTGAAATTACACGGCTGGGCGTGGACTATAAGCTCAAATGCTGCGGCTGCGGCAGAGAGGTAATGATCCCCAGAATCAAGGCTGAGAAAAATATAAAAAGCAAAAAAGAGGACTAAGTATGATAGAGAAACTCGAAGAGGTTGAAAAAAGATTTGAAGAGGTAAACGATCTTGTGTGCAGCCCGGATATCGTTTCCGACCAGGAAAGATATACAAAGCTGATGAAAGAGCTCAAGCACCTTACTCCTGTTGTGGAAAAATACAGGGAATATAAAAAGGCCCGGCAGACCCTTGAGGAATCCAAGCTTCTGCTGGAGGAAGGCGGAATGGACGCCGATTTCACGCAGATGGTAAAAGACGAAATGGAGCAGAGCAAGGAGGACACGGAGAGAATCGCCGAAGAACTCAAGGTACTGCTCCTGCCCCGTGACCCCAACGATGACAAGAATGTTATTATTGAAATCAGGGGCGGCGCCGGAGGAGAGGAAAGCGCCCTTTTTGCCGGTGTTCTTTTCCGTATGTACTCCATGTACGCGGAATCCAAGGGCTTTAAAACAGAGGTGATTAACGCCAACGAGACAGGCCTCGGCGGATATAAGGAAATCAGCTTCTCCGTAGAGGGGGACGGCGCTTACTCACGTTTCAAATTTGAATCCGGCGTACACCGTGTTCAGCGTGTGCCCGAAACGGAGAGCCAGGGCAGAATACACACATCTACAACAACCGTTGCAGTCCTGCCGGAGGCTGAGGAAGTGGACTTTGAGATCAATCCCAAGGATCTGCAGATAGACACCTTCCGTTCTTCCGGCGCGGGCGGTCAGCATATCAACAAGACCTCCTCCGCTATACGCATTACGCACCTGCCCACAGGCACGGTGGTGGAATGTCAGGACGAACGCTCCCAGCACAAAAACAAGGAAAAAGCCCTGAAGGTACTGCGTTCACGTCTTTATGAAGCAGAGAAAGCAAAACATGACGCTGAGATTGCCGGCGAACGCAAATCTCAGGTGGGCACCGGCGACCGCAGTGAAAGAATAAGAACCTATAATTATCCGCAGGGACGTGTATCCGACCACAGAATCGGGCTGACGCTCTATAAACTGGAACAGTTTTTAAACGGGGATATGGATGAGATGATCGACGCCCTCATCACCGCCGATACGGCAGAAAAGCTCAAGGCGCAGGGAGAGGAATAGTATAGCCTCCCTTGTCAAAGGGAGGGGGACCGCTTGCGGTGGAGGGATTCATATGTATAAACATAATCCAAATTTAACAGCAAACGCCCGTGAACTTAGAAAGAACATGACAAAAGAGGAACGCCGTTTATGGTACGATTTTCTTAAAAATTATCCAATCCGATTTTTAAGACAAAAGGTTATTGATCATTATATAGTGGATTTTTACTGTTCAAAAGCAAAACTTGTCATTGAAATTGATGGCTCACAGCATTATGAAACAGCTGGCATACGCTCAGATAGCATAAGAACAGAAAGAATTGAACGATACGGTATATCCGTATTAAGGATTCCAAATAATGAAGTAAACGACAATTTTGACGGAGTTTGTGAATACATAGATAATTATGTAAAAGAATCCCTCCGTCATTGCTAACGCAATGCCACCTCCCTTTGACAAGGGAGGCTGATAGGTACATTTTATGGTGATAAACTGTAAGCTGACGGATTCAACAAAATACAATCAGTTCTGCTGTATTGAAAATTCCGTATATACTCTTAAAATCAGTAAAAATTTTAAATACTGGTATTATGATTTATGCGACTTGATTGATTTTTATAACGGCAGCGAAACACAAATCATTCTGGACGCGGAAAAAATGGCCGCTGACGGATTGCTGTTAAGGGACGGCGAACATATAAAAGTCAAAAGTCAGATTGCGCTTGACAAATATCTGCTCTGGTATGCAACGGCCGAAAAAGTCGGAATAAACGGTACCTCTACACCGAAAGAATTTTTTGCGTTATCAAACAACAAGTTTTTTGAACTTTTCCCCGAATATAAACAGCAGTAAATTCTGCTTCCTTTGTCAAATGGCGAAACACGGTGAGACATATGGAGAATAAAAAAACTCAATTTAATTTACCAAAATTAAATAAGGGCAGTACAATCGGGATTTTTTCACCCTCCTGCCCAATTACTTTTGACGCGCCTTACGCCGCGCAAAAAGCAGAAAACTTCCTGCAAAAAAGCGGTTATAAAATAAAGCGCGGAAATTTGTTCGGTAAAATAGACAGTTATTACCGTTCGGGAAAAATCGAGAAACGCGCCAACGAATTAAACGAACTGATCTACGATGATACCGTTGACTGCATTATGGCGGCCGCAGGCGGGTATGTTTCTGTTTCGATATTACCTTATATTGATTATGAATATCTGAAAAAACATCCGAAAATTATAGTAGGTCACTCGGATGTTACCTCCGTGCTTTTAGCCGTTTATGAAAAATGCGGATTTCCAGTCTTTTACGGTCCTAACTTTGTAACCTCTTTTGCTCACAGCGAAGAATACTGCACGCTTGCTTTGAATGCTTTTGAAAAGGCAGTAAACTATAATGACCCCTATGTAATCAAAAATTTTGATTTTTATACAGATGAGGCAACGGACTGGTATCTGAAAAAAGATGCGTTTGATAAACAAATAAGCAATGAAAAGCGAATTAAAAATAAAATGAAGACAATCGTTGCAGGTCAGGCTCGCGGCAGACTGATCGGCGGAAATACCGACAATTTATCCTTGCTTTACGGCAATCCTTATTGTCCGCAGATAAAAAGCGGCGATATTCTGTTTTTGGAAAATGTAAACGAGGAAGCGGATTTCTTTGAAAGAATCCTTGCCAATCTGTTTACATTCGGAATATTTGATAAAATTTCCGGCTTAATTTTAGGCAAAGCAAAGGGATATGACGATATAACCAGCGGAAAAAGCGAAACGGATATTTTATCCGAAATGATTAAAAACCCTCGTTTTCCGATACTCGCTGACTTTGACTGCGGACACACTGTCCCTATCAACACATTGCCTATCGGAAAAGAAATCATTTTAGATACCGAAAAACAACAAATCACTTTACTGTAAATCATTCTGCGTTCAATATAAAAAAACAGGTATAAAATATGAAAACTAAGATTTTATCTACAAGTGAATATGACATAGCGCTTGCGGGTGAAATTCTTGCAAAGGGCGGACTGGTAGCTTTCCCGACGGAAACAGTTTACGGCTTGGGCGCGGATGCCCTTAACGAAGAAGCCGTTAAGAAAATTTACGCCGCCAAAGGCAGGCCCGGCGACAATCCGCTTATTGTACACATCAGCGAACGAGAGGAGATTATCCCTCTTGTAAAGGAAGTTACGCCGAAAGCAAAGGCTTTAACAGAGGCTTTTTTTCCCGGACCGCTGACGGTCATCCTGCCCAAAAGCAAAAAAGTCGGAAATGTTGTCAGCGGCGGACTGGACACCGTTGCCGTGCGTATGCCGGAAAATGAAACGGCACGCAGACTGATAAAAGCCGCCGGATGTCCTGTTGCGGCGCCCAGCGCCAACACATCGGGGCTGCCCTCACCTACAAAAGCCAAGTACGTCATTGACGATATGAGTGGAAAGATTGACGCAATCATCGACGGCGGAGACTGCAAGTTCGGCGTGGAATCAACGGTCATCACGCTTGCGGGAGATACGCCCACCATACTGCGCCCCGGCGCCATTACAAAGGAAATGATAGAAGCTGTTATCGGCAGGGTCGAGGTAGCCAAAGCCGTGCTGGAGGGCATGGGAAAAGACGAAGTCGCCGCCTCTCCGGGTATGAAATACAAGCACTACGCGCCGAAAGCGCAGGTGGTAATCGTTGACGCGGACAAGAAGGTTTACGAGGATTTTGTAAACGCAAGAAAAAACGCATTTGCCCTCTGCTTTGAGGGGGACGAAATCACCGTGCCCAAAGTTACTTACGGCAAGGAGAATGATGATCTGTCCCAGGCAAGAGAGCTTTTTGACGCGCTCAGGCGGCTGGATGAAATGGGCGCGAAAAAAGTATACGCCAGGATACCGCACACGACCGGTGTGGGTATGGCTGTCTACAACAGGCTCATCCGTGCCGCAGCATTTAAAATCATTGATTTGAGAAAACCGTTTTTCATCGGCCTTACGGGACCCACCGGCGCGGGTAAGGGCTATGTCAGCCGCTATTTGTCAAAAATAGGCTTCCATATCCTGGACAGTGACAAATATGTCAGAAAAACTTATGAAAACAATCCCGGACTTTTAAAGCGTCTGGCGGAAGAATTCGGGAATGATATATTGGTAAACGGCATGCTTGACAGAAAAAGGCTGGCGCAGATTGCTTTTTCATCCAAGGAAAATACCGAAAAGCTCAACCGCATCGTGCATCCCGAGGTAATCGCCCTTTGCGAAAAAGAGGCAAAGCCCCTGTCCGTACTGGACGCGTCGCAGCTTTTTGAGGCGGGAGCGCAGGAAAAGTGCTATAAAATCATCAGTGTAATCGCCGACTGGAAAACGCGGCTCAAACGCATTATAAAGCGTGACGGCATAACAAAAGAACAGGCGCTCGCCCGGATGAACGCGCAGTTTGACGAAGAATATTATATAAAAAATTCCGACTTCGTTATTTATAACAACGGGGAGGATATTGAAATACAAATCAAAAAAATTATGGAGGAAATACTATGAGTGAAAAAACCAAAGCGCAGGAATTAAAAGAACTGCTTTTCAACAAAAAGGAAAACGGCGTTGACTTTATGAGCGATGACGAGCTTAAGATCTGCGACGATTTCTGCGAAGGCTACAAAAAATTTCTTTTTAATAACAAGACGGAAAGAGAATTTGCGAAATCCGCGCTGGAGCTTGCCCGGGCAAACGGTTTTGCGGAATTTGACAAATTCGGCAGCGAGCTGAAAGCAGGAGAAAAGGTATACTATTTCAACAGAGGCAAAGCCATTGTCCTCTGCGTAAAGGGCAAAAAGCCTGTTAAGGACGGCGTAAGGATCAGCGCCGCGCATATTGACTCGCCCCGCCTTGACCTGAAACAATGCCCGGTTTATGAGGACGGCTCCTTAGGTTTCTTTAAAACACATTATTACGGCGGAATCAAGAAATATCAATGGACGGCGATTCCCCTTTCCCTCCACGGCAGAATCTGCAAGAATGACGGCAGCTATGTTGACGTCAATGTGGGGGAGGACCCGTCAGACCCGAAATTCTGTATCACCGACATTCTGCCCCATTTGGGCGCCGAGCAGATGGCAAGAAAAGCAAATGAAATCGTCAAGGGTGAGGAGCTGAATGTGGTTATCGGCTCACGTCCGTTTAAGGATGACAAGGAAAGTGAAAAAATCAAGCTGAACCTGCTGAATATACTCTATGAAAAATACGGCATTGTTGAGCGCGATTTTCTGTCTGCGGAGCTGGAGCTTGTTCCCGCATTTCCTGTGGACGATATCGGCTTTGACAGGAGCCTGATCGGCGGCTACGGCCACGATGACCGCGTCTGCGCATACACCGCCATGCAGGCGATATTTGACGTGAAAGAAACGCCGGAATATACGGCGATCACCGTTTTGACCGACAAGGAGGAAACCGGCTCCGACGGAAACACGGGGCTTAACTCCAGCTATCTCAAATATTTCATTGAGGACCTGGCACGCCTTGAAGGCTGCGAGGGCAGGGATGTGCTTTCCAATTCCAAATGCCTTTCCGCTGATGTAAACGCCGCCTTTGATCCTACCTGGCCCACTCAGTTTGAAAAAAATAACGCCTCGTTTATAAATCAGGGCGTTGTGGTAACAAAGTTCACCGGCGCCAGAGGAAAAAGCGGCACCAGCGACGCTTCCGCCGAATACGTAAGCTTCGTGAAAAATATGATGGAATCAAACGGCGTGCTGTGGCAGAGCGGAGAACTGGGCAAGGTTGACGCCGGCGGCGGCGGCACCGTGGCTATGTATATTGCCAACCTTGACGTTGACGTTATCGACGTAGGCGTCCCCGTTCTCTCTATGCACTCTCCTTATGAGGTCGTCAGCAAGATTGACACTTATATGGCATATAAGGCTTTCGTTACGTTCTTCACAAAATAATTTATTTTCTGTAAAATGATAATGGTGATGCTATGAAAAAAATCCTTGTGGTGGGTACGGGTGGTACTATCGCCTGCGTAAAAGAGGATAGTATTCACCTTGAAAACCCCTTTAAGATTCTTGACTATACGGAATATAAAAACGTGACTTTTGACTGCGCGTCGCCGTTTTCCGTTTTGTCGGAAAATATCAGTGTAGATTTGTGGCAGAAGCTTATCGACTGTCTGAATGACGTTGATTTTGACAGTTATGCCGGCGTCATTATTCTTCACGGCTCGGACACCCTTGCCTATACCGGCGCGCTGCTGGGCAATATTTTTTATGACAAAAGCATCGTTCTTGTCGCCGCGGATAAACCGCTCGAGGATAAGACCTCAAACGGTATAGCGAATTTTGAAAGAGCCGTTGAATTTATCTGCGACGGCGTTTGCGGCGTCTATATCAGCTATGACCGGCTTTACAGAGCGGTCAGGACTGTAAGCGCGGGAGAAACCGACGAGTTTTTCACAGCGGGAAAGCCATCCGAGCCGATTAAAAATCCCGTGCTTAACAAGAAGAACATTCTTGTAATCAAGCCTTATGTCGGCATTAACTATGATAATTACAATCTTGACAAGGTCGATCTGGTTCTGCATACCATGTATCATTCGGCGACCGCGCCGGAAAATGTTGCGGCATTTATAAGCAAATGCAGGGAAAGGAACATACCCTTTTACTTCGTCACGCCGAAATCCAGCGCAGATTACGAAAGCGCGGCCGGTTTTGAAAATATAATCTTCAATTCCACGCTGGAAAACGCTTTTGCAAGATCCCTGTTGACAAAATGAAATTTTAATGATATGATTTAGTAAATTGAATATCTGATGATCAAACCGTTGAGGCGGAGATAAAAATAAGATACGCAATCACAGAGAGCTCCCGTTGCTGAAAATGGAGTATTAAACGGCTTATTAAATGGACCGCTGAGGGTACGGTGAAAGGCATCTGCCGAGTATCCCGTAACGTGATGGCCTACGTCAGTGGCCGGAGATATGATAGTATCTTGCAAAGAGTATGGCTTGCCCATAAATCAAGGTGGCACCGCGGAATGTAATTTCGTCCTTGGTAATACGTTTGTATTGCCAAGGGCTTTTTTATTTCCTGAATTTGCAAGGTCACTCTAAAAATATAAGGAGATGACTTTATGATTACAAAACCTACGCTTGATGAAATCAGAAATCAGTATCTTGATTACAAAACCGTGCCGGTTAGCACGGCGCTTGAGGCAGAGATCACCGCCGTTGAAGTGCTTAAAAAGCTGAAAAAAGTAAGCTCCCACTGCTATTTGCTTGAATCCATGGAGGACACACAGGAAACCGGACGATACACGTTTCTCGGCTTTGACCCCAAGGCCGAGATCAGCTGCAAGGATTATGACGTAACGGTAATCGACCAATACGGCGTAAAAAAGGCGCACGCAAATCCCAAGCCGTATATAAAACAGATTTTGGAGGAGAACAGGAGCCCTAAGCTCAGCTATCTTCCCACGTTTACCGGAGGACTTGTGGGTTATTTCAGCTATGACTATATCAGATACAGCGAGCCCAGGCTGAACCTTGACGCCGCTGATGACGGCAGTTTCAAGGACGTTGACCTAATGCTTTTTGACAAGGTCATCGCCTTTGACAACAAGGAAAACAAAATCATTCTGATAGCCAATCTTCAGACAGACAACGTTGAGAGAAACTATTATACTGCTGTAAGAGAGCTTGAAATCATGACGGATATTATCAGAAACGGCGAAGCCGAAGAGCCGCCTAAACCCGTCCTCAAATCAGCGTTTAAGCCGCTGTTTGACAATCGTCAGTACGGCGAAATGGTGGAAAAAGCTAAGCGGTATATCCGGGAGGGAGACATTTTTCAGGTGGTCCTTTCCAACAGGCTGGAGGCGGAAATGGAAGGCTCCCTTTTCGGCGCATATGAAGTTTTACGCAAGATGAATCCGTCTCCGTATATGTTCTATTTCTCCTCCAACGATATTGAAATCGCCGGCGCCTCCCCCGAAACACTCGTCAAGCTTGACGGCAAAACGCTGTACACCTATCCCCTTGCCGGCACAAGACCGAGAGGCAGAACGCCTGAACAAGACAAAGCGCTTGAAAACGAGCTTTTAAAGGATGAAAAAGAACTTGCCGAGCATAATATGCTGGTTGACCTTGGCAGAAACGACCTGGGAAAAATCAGTAAATTCGGCACAGTAAGCGTGAATAAGTACCATCAGATACTAAAATTCAGTCACGTTATGCACATCGGCTCCACCGTAAAGGGTGAAATCAGGGACGATAAATCCGCTTTGGACGCAGTAGACGCTGTTCTCCCTGCAGGAACGCTTTCCGGCGCTCCCAAAATCAGAGCCATGGAAATCATCAACGAACTTGAAAATAACAAGCGGGGCATTTACGGCGGCGCCATCGGATATATTGACCTTGCCGGGAATCTGGACACCTGCATCGCGATACGCATTGCTTTTAAGAAAAACGGAAAAGTTTATGTGCGCTCGGGCGCCGGTATCGTTGCCGATTCCGTTGCCGAAAAAGAGCATCGGGAATGTATAAACAAAGCTAAAGCAGTGATAAAAGCGCTTGAAATCAGCGGGGAGGGTGAAAAATGATTCTTTTAATTGACAATTACGATTCTTTTTCCTACAACCTGTATCAGCTTATCGGCACAATCAATCCCGATATAAGAGTAATCAGAAACGATGAAAGGACGGTGGAAGAAATCAAAGCGATGGCGCCCGAATATATTGTTCTTTCCCCGGGACCCAAAACGCCGGAGAAAGCAGGCGTGTGTATCGAGACCGCAAGGCAGCTTGGCGGAATATCCAAAATCCTGGGCGTATGTCTGGGGCATCAGTCAATTTGCGCTGCTTACGGAGCCAAAATCAGCTACGCGCGACAACTTATGCACGGTAAACAGAGCCTATGCAGTATTGACAATACGTCGCGGATTTTCAAGGGACTGGAAAACAGGATTCCCGTGGCAAGATACCACTCGCTGTCCGCCGTTGAGCGTACCATACCCGACTGCCTGCAAATTATCGGCAGAACGGATGACGGCGAGATCATGGCGGTAAAGCATAAAACAAAGGATATATACGGACTTCAGTTCCATCCCGAATCCATTATGACCCCGGACGGCATAACAATAATTCAGAATTTTTTGGAGGCTTGATTTATGATAAACGAATTACTGAATAAAGTGGTTGCAAAAAATGACCTCACTTTTGAAGAAGCAAGACAGGCAATTGACGAAATCATGAGCGGCGAGGTATCGCCCACAGTGATATCCGCTTTTCTGACTGCCCTTGCAATAAAAGGAGAAACGGAGGACGAGATCGCGGGCGCCGCCGAGGGCATGCGCTCAAGGGCAATGCAGTTTGACATCGGCAGACATGCCCTGGATATCGTCGGTACCGGCGGCGATATGTCAAACTCATTTAACATCTCCACAACAGCAGGTCTGGTCGCTGCGGCAGCAGACGTGACTATCGCAAAGCACGGCAACCGTGCGGCGTCCTCAAAATGCGGAACGGCGGACTGTCTGGAGGCGCTGGGCGTTAAAATCGACTGCGAGCCCGAAGTCATGAAGAAATCCCTGGATGAAAACAACATCGTCTTTTTCTTCGCCCAGAAATACCACAACGCCATGCGGTTTGTGGGTCCCGTACGCAAGGAGATCGGCATCAGGACCGTTTTCAATATCCTCGGTCCGCTGACCAATCCGGGCAGGGCTGACAGGATGCTTCTGGGTGTATTCAAAGAAGATTATGTTGAAAAGATCGCCAAGGCGCTTGTAAAGCTGAAAATCAGCGACGCTATGGTAGTTTACGGAACGGACGGTCTTGACGAGATAAGCGCCTGCGCCGAAACCAAGGTGGCGGAAATACGCGGCGAAAAAATCATTTATTACACAATAAAGCCTGAAGATTTCGGTTATGCGCGTGTTTCAAAAGCGGAACTTCTCGGCGGTACGCCGCAGGAAAATGCGGCGATTACAACAGCATTACTGAAAGGCGAAGGAACGCAGGCTCAGAAAAACGCAGTTGCCTTAAACGCCGGAGCATGCATCTATGTGGCTGAGGACGGAATCACGCTCAAAGAAGGCGTTAAAAGGGCTGAGAAAGTTCTTGCCTCAGGCAAGGGATATGAACTGCTCCAAAACTTTATCAAAACAACCAACGGTAACTGATTATGGCGGATATTTTAGAAAAAATCGCAGATTACACCAGAGCGCGTTACAATAACATAATAAAGGACGTACCGGCGGAAAGGGTACGGGAGCAGGCGCTGTCGATACCGAAAGGAAATTTTGAATTTGAAAAAAACCTCAGGACAAAAACGCTTTCCTTTATCTGCGAGGTCAAAAAAGCGTCGCCGTCAAAGGGTATTATCGCAGAAGATTTCCCTTATCTTCAGATCGCCAAGGCATACGAGAGTGCCGGCGCGGCCTGTATAAGCTGTCTCACCGAGCCGAAATGGTTTATGGGCAGCGACAGATACCTGACGGAAATCTCCGCCGCGGTTTCCATTCCCGTATTAAGAAAGGATTTCACGGTATGTGAATATCAGCTTTACGAGTCAAAGCTCCTGGGGGCAAAGGCCGTTTTGCTGATATGCGCGTTGCTTGACACGGACACGATAAAAAGGTATATTGAAATCTGCGACACTTTGGGCATATCCGCTCTTGTGGAGGCGCATGATGAAAAGGAAATCGAAACGGCGTTATCCGCCGGTGCAAGAATCATCGGCGTAAACAACCGGAATTTAAAGGATTTTACGGTGGACGTGAACCATTCAACAAGGTACCGCAATTTGATACCGAAAGACATTCTCTTTGTGTCCGAAAGCGGAATCAAAACGCATGACGATATCAAAGTGCTGCTTGAAAACGGTACGGACGCCGTTCTGATAGGCGAAACGCTTATGCGGGCAAAGGACAAAGGAGCGGCGTTAAAGGAGCTTTTGTATGGCAAAGATTAAGATATGCGGCTTACGGCGTACGGAAGATATCCGTTATGTAAATGAACTTAAGCCTGACTATATCGGTTTTATTCTTACCCCAGGCTTTAAGCGCAGTATTACGGCGGATACGGCAAGGACGCTGAAAGCGGCGCTTAACACCGGGATAAAAGCGGTTGGCGTTTTTGTTGACGATGATGCCGGCAGAATAAACGAATATATCGCCGAGGGTGTCATTGACCTGGTACAGCTTCACGGTGAGGAAAGTCCGTTGTACTGCGCCGAAATAAACGCTCCGGTGATAAAGTATTTTAAGCCGGATAGGTTTGATAAAATAAACGATTATGACACGGCGTATTTTTTGTTCGATTCGGGAACAGGTACGGGAAAAGTCTTTGACTGGAACAGGATACCCCGCACGGATAAGCCCTTTTTCCTTGCCGGAGGTCTGAATCCGCAGAATATTCCCAAAGCAATAGATGAAATAAGTCCCTATTGTATCGACGTTTCCTCCGCTGTTGAAACAGACGGAGTGAAAGATTATAATAAAATAAAACAGATTATGGAGTGTGTAAGATGAGTAAAGGAAGATACGGTATTCACGGCGGCCAATATATACCGGAAACGCTGATGAATGAAATACAGAATCTTGAAAAAGCATATGAGCATTACAAAAACGACCCTGCATTTAACGCTGAGCTGGACAAACTTTTTAAGGAGTATGCCGGCAGACCGTCATTGCTCTATTATGCGGAAAATATGACGAAGGATCTGGGCGGCGCAAAAATCTATTTAAAGCGCGAGGACCTCAACCACACCGGCAGTCACAAAATCAACAATGTGCTGGGGCAGTGCCTGCTGGCAAAGAAAATGGGAAAGACCCGAGTCATCGCCGAAACCGGCGCGGGGCAACACGGTGTGGCAACGGCAACCGCCGCCGCTCTGATGGGTATGGAATGTGAAATCTTTATGGGCAAAGAGGACACGGTCCGCCAAGCGCTGAATGTTTACCGCATGGAACTCCTGGGCGCAAAGGTACACCCTGTAACAACCGGAACGATGACCCTTAAGGATGCTGTAAACGAGGCAATGCGCGAATGGGTCTCCCGTGTGGACGACACGCTTTATGTTTTGGGTTCCGTTATGGGTCCTCACCCGTATCCGATGATCGTCAGGGACTTTCAGTCGGTTATATCCAAAGAAGCAAAAGCGCAGATTCTTGAACTTGAAGGCAGACTGCCGTCAGCAGTCATGGCATGCGTGGGCGGCGGCTCCAACGCCATGGGAATGTTCTACCATTTCATTGAGGACAAGGATGTCCGCCTCATCGGCTGCGAAGCAGCAGGAAAGGGCATCCATACCGGAGAAACGGCGGCAACCATATCAACAGGTACGCTGGGCGTTTTCCACGGTATGAAATCCTACTTCTGCCAGAACGAATACGGCCAGATCGCGCCTGTCTATTCCATCAGTGCAGGGCTCGATTACCCGGGCGTGGGACCGGAGCACGCTTATCTCCACGACACCGGCAGGGCGGAATATGTGGCGGTCACCGACGACGAGGCGGTAAACGCCTTTGAATATATCGCAAAAACAGAGGGTATCATATGCGCCATAGAGTCCGCCCACGCAGTAGCGCATCTTATGAAAATCGCGCCTGAAATGAGTAAGGACGATATCATCATCTGCTGCCTTTCCGGCAGGGGCGACAAGGACGTGGCGGCAATCGCGAGATACAGGGGGATTGAGATCAATGAGTAATATTAAAAAAGCGTTTGAAAACAAAAAGGCTTTTATCGGCTTCGTTACCGCAGGCGATCCTGACCTTCAGGTCAGCGAGCAGATCATGCTGAATATGGCAAAGGGCGGATGCGACCTGATTGAAATCGGCATACCCTTTTCAGACCCCATTGCCGAAGGCCCGGTGATACAGGAGGCAAACCTCCGTTCCCTTTCACAGGGCACAACCACCGACAAGGTATTTGATCTGACAAAAAAGGTATCCGCACAGACGGATGTCCCTCTCGTATATATGACATACCTGAATGTTCTTTTCAAATACGGGTATGACAGATTCCTGCAAAAAGCAAAGGACGCCGGAATCAGTGGCGTCATCATTCCCGATCTTCCCTATGAGGAAAAGGATGAGGTGCAAAGTGTGGCTGAGCATTACGGCATAGACGTAATATCCCTTATCGCGCCCACCAGCGAGGACAGAATCAAGATGATTGCAAAGGATGCACAGGGCTTTGTTTATACAGTCTCCTCCCTGGGCGTTACCGGAACGAGGGAAGAGATCAAAACCGACCTGGAGTCCATCACAAAAGCAATCAGAGAGGTAACGGACACACCTGTCGCCATCGGCTTCGGTATCAACACGCCTGAACAGGCAAAGAAATATTCCCATATCGCAGACGGTATCATCGTGGGATCCGCCATTGTAAAAATTGTTGCCGAATACGGTCAAAACGCACCTGAAAAAGTGTATGAATATGTTAAGTCCATGAAAGACGCAATCAGTTAATAATCACATATCTCCACACGACTCCCTGATAACGGGAGTCTTTTTTTGTTGCGGCAAACCGATATGAATGCTATAATACTACATATTACAGGAGGCGGACGTATGAATATTCTTGTTCTTGATGATGAGGCGGAAATAGGAGATTTGGTCGAGGTGTTCCTGAAAAACGAGGGATACACGGTCTTTAAATTCCATAACAGCAAAAGCGCCCTGGAATGTATCTCAAACACGCATATTGACCTGGCATTGTTAGACGTTATGCTGCCTGACACGGACGGCTTTTCCGTGCTCAGAAAAATACGTGAGAAAAACTTTACTTTCCCGGTTATTATGCTGACGGCCAAGGTTGAGGATACGGATAAAATCACCGGCTTGTCTCTCGGCGCGGACGATTATATCACCAAGCCCTTTAATCCGATTGAAATGGTATCACGCGTAAAAGCGCAGTTAAGGCGATACACACAATATAACGGCGGCAAACCGGCGGATGAAAACATCTTTGATTACGCCGGACTCATAGTGAATAACGATACGCATCAGTGTACGCTTTACGAAAAGCCCGTACAGCTCACGCCCACTGAATTCAAAATCGTCTGGCTGCTGTGTGAAAATGCCAATAAGGTCGTTTCCACCGAGGAAATCTTTGAAAAGGTGTGGGGAGAAAAATATCTGGACAGCAACAATACGGTTATGGTCCATATACGCAGGATAAGGGAAAAGCTGCACGAGCCGTCACGTAATCCCAAATTTATTAAAACCGTATGGGGAGTAGGTTATAAAATTGAAAAAAATTAAAACCAAGATTCTTATAAGATATTTTCTGTTTATCCTTATTTCCGCAGTTTTGTGGGTTTTTTTGACACTGCTGTTTGCCTCAAGCGCCATATATTGGCTCAATGAGATAAAATATCAGTTTTTCGGCGGTACAGCATACAGCAACAACGTATATCTTCTTGTATACTTTTTATTCTCGGCAGCGGTGTATCTGGTCTTTCTGCTGATCGGCACCGCGATCTTCCTGTCAAGGACTGCCGGCTTTCTGGATAAGAGCTACGACGCTTTTTCAGGCGTTTTGGAGGATGACTATAAAACACCTGATCTTCCCCGGGTAATAAAGCCCGTGCATGCAAAAACAGAAAACAGCATTAAAAACGCTCTGAAATACAGGGAATATTTGGCTCAGGAGGCGGAACAGCGTAAAAATGATTTGGTCGTCTATCTCGCCCACGATTTGAAAACGCCGCTGACATCCGTTATCGGTTATCTTACACTTTTGCAGGAATCGCCGGAAATGCCTATTGAACACCGCGCAAAATATACAAGCATAGCCCTTGAAAAAGCATACCGCCTGGAAACGCTCATCAATGAATTTTTTGATATTACGAGATTTAATTTACAGTCGATCGCGCTTGAAAACAATCACATTGATCTGACAATGATGATCAACCAGATTGCGGAGGAATTTTATCCTCTGCTTAAAGAAAAGGGACTGACCTGTAATGTATCCGTACAAAACAGGATCAAAATCGTCGGCGACGCCGACAAGTTTTCCCGTGTGTTTGACAATCTGATGAGAAACGCCGTCAGCTACAGCTATCCTGATTCCCAGATAACCATATCCGCACACACTGAAAACGGCAGGGCTGTTATTTCCTTTAAAAACAGAGGCGACAAAATCCCTGAGCAAAAACTCAGTATGATATTTGAAAAGTTTTTCAGAGCCGATAACGCACGAGCAAGTACAACGGGCGGGGCGGGTCTGGGGCTTGCCATCGCCAAGCAGATCATCGAGCTGCACGGCGGAACAATCACCGCCAAAAGCGACGATTATTTCACCACTTTTACAGTAACCCTTAATTTGTAAGAAAATCTTAAGAAATCCGACCTTAATATTTAAAAAAAGAAAACCTCCTTTCTGATACCATAAACGTATCATTTAGGAGGTCTTTTATTATGAACAGTAAAAATAAAACAGGCAATCAGGGGAAACTTCTTATCCTCTCAACCATAATAATCATAATCTGCGCGGTCATATCCTATTCCGTTATTGAATCAAACACCGGAAATGCACAGAACAATATCATATACAGCACGGACGCCAATATAAAAAATTATGCTGATGCCAAAGAAACAGTCAGCGAATATGCCGATAAACACAGACTGAGCATGGACGATTATCCCGAAAGCCTGATTGAACTTCTCGGCAGGAACAGTGAAACCAAGGATTTTGTCCTGTCATATCCGAAGGAAAAAGATAAAAAACACAAAGTAAACCTCAAGGAATATAAGAACTGCAACAGCGTACCTCTTTTTATGCAGTGGGACAAGCGCTGGGGATATATCCTGTACGGCGATGATGTGGCAGGTTTAACAGGTTGCGGTCCCGTATGTCTGTCAATGGCTGCCGTTTATGTATTACAGGACACCAAATATTCCCCTGATTATATGCTGGAATGGGCAAAGGAAAACGGATACTGCGTTGCCGGCAGCGGCTCGCTCTGGACACTGATCAGCGAGGGCGGTGAAAAATTAGGCATGGACGTTACGGAAATTCCTCTTGATAAACAGCGTATCATCAATAATTTAGAGGTGGGCAATCCCATCATCTGTGTAATGGGACCGGGCGTTTTCACTTCAACCGGTCATTTTATAGTAATGACAGGATATGAAAACGGTAAAATAAAGATCAACGATCCTAACAGCTACGCAAATTCCCAAAAAACCTGGGACTATGAAGATATTTACGACCAGATAAATAATCTGTGGGTGATAAGATAAAGCCTTATTGTTTTTACCGGCAATCTATTGTATAATTTTATTATCAATAGTATGAGGTAAAAGCTATGAAAAAAGCAGTTAGAATTTTATCTTTGGCACTGGCGGTTATTTTTGTGACACTGTGTTTTACAGGCTGTGGCGCGGGAAACACGGAAGCCGTTATGAAAGCACTAGATGGGGACGCTCTAAGCTTTGATGACAGCAACGGCGTATCCGTCCATGATCCATCTGTTTTCAAGGCGCAGGACGGTACGTATTATGTTACCGGCTCCCATATCGCTTCGGCAAAAAGCGAGGATTTGATCCACTGGAGCACGGTAAGCTCCGGCGTGTATGACAGTAACAGAACACTGGTAAAAGAGGGCTCAACCCTAAGGGAAGGCTTTGCTAAGGCATTCGCCTGGTGCGACGGCGCCCAGAGATTATGGGAACGTGAGGAAGACGAATGGGAAACAAACGTCTGGGCGTCCGATATCATCTATAATGAAGCAATGGGCAAATACTGTTATTACGCTTCGTCTTCCGTATGGGGAACTACGGCGTCTGTCATATGGCTGGCTGTTTCAGACAGTCCCGAGGGCACCTTTGCATTTGTTGACACAATGATTTACAGTGGATTCAGCAACAGGACCACATTGTTCGGTCAGCCTAAAAATCAGCTCCACTATTCCTTCACCAATATCGGTGAACTTATTGAAAACGGTACGTTCACAAAAGATGAAGTGGAGAACATGGACTGGTTTGACGATAACGGCAATTATGACTGCACCTACGGCAAGTATCCCAACGCCATCGACCCTGCCGCATTTTATGACGGGGACGGCAACCTCTGGCTTGCCTACGGATCCTACAGCGGCGGCATTTATGTTATGCCGCTGGTGGAGGAAACGGGTATGCCGGATTATGATACCATGCGTCATACAGACGGATACGACATGTATTTCGGCAAGCAGGTCTCCTGCACCAACGAAGAGACAAACGGTACGGGCGAGGGTCCGTTCATTGTATATGACAGCGAAAGCGGATACTACTATATGTTTTTGACCTACGGCGGACTTGCCGCTCTTGACGGCTATAATATACGCGCGTACCGCAGCGAGAATCCCGACGGGCCCTATACAGATATGGCAGGGAACGACGCAAGGGATATGGCAAATACAGGCACAAAAATAATCGGAAATTATCAGTTTTCATCCGATGAAACGGCTGTCTTGTCCCCCGGGCATTCCTCCTGTCTAATAGACGATGACGGCAGGATTTATCAGGTGTATCACCAAAGATATAATGACGGGGAAGGTTCCTTCCACAATGTACAGGTTCATCAGATGCTCAGAACAAACAACGGCTGGTTGACTCTGCTTCCTCTGGCATACAACGGAGAGACTGCATCCGCCGTTACCCTTTCCGACATAACGGGAGAATATGAAGCGGTGCTTTTCTCCGACGATATAAAATCCACCGACAACTGGAGCAAGGTTGCTGATATAATCGAGCCTACGGTAACAGCTCAGATTGATAGCAGCAGCAAGCTGACCCTTGACGGAAAAGAGGGTACAATAAACCTTGACAACAAATCCTATACTTTTAGCCTTGAACTTGACGGCGAAATCTTCTACGGAGCCTTTTGCATCGGCACACAAAACGGTGAAACGGTTATGACTATGTCCGCCGTATCAAATAAAAACCGTACCCTCTGGGCAATCATGAAATAAAATCGCATATTCAAACAGCACAAGGGGCGTTCCCACAAGGAACGCCCCTTATACTGTAAAGAAAGTAAAATGTTTATCGCACAATCACCATTTGCGTATCCGAATAATCGGAATAGAAATATGTCCCGTCTATGAGCTGGCACGCACGGACTTTCACAAAATAAATTCCTTTGCTCAGTCCGGTCGCGGTGTATTCATCCGTGCCGTTATAATAAACGGTCTTTGAATCTCCCCCGAGAATACCGCTGTACTCGATTTCATATTCATTTGCGTATTCGTTATCACTCCAGTTCACGATAAATCCGCCTGAAATGGCGGTCAGACTGATGACCGGCTTTTCCAGTTCGTTATAGATTCTGAAGGTTTCATATGTTTTAACATTATAATAATCATTCTGTATTGTCAGGTAAACCTTATAACTGCCTGCCTCGGTCCTGCCCTCGTCCATGGTAATCGTATATTCAGGCAAAGCGGCGTTGGGGTCTAAAGAATAAACAACAACCTCCGGTGTTTTTTGCATACCGTCATATACAAACGCCGTTTGATCCTGCGGTATATAGAAACATATCGGCTGTATATCCTTACTTTCGATTTCATTGCCGCACATTTTACACACATAGGAGATCTCTCCCATTGACTGTGCAGTGGCTTTTTTCGTAACAATCTCTTCTGTAATGTGGTCAATTTTATGAACTACAGTACCTTTTTCTATCATTTCGTTACAAGCGCTGCACATCACGTCGCCGCTGTAACCCTCGGATTCGCAGGTTGCCTCAACCTGGTTGACAACATAGGTCCCCGCTTCGTGAACGCAGCCGGAAATAAGAATCTCCGCGCTTGCTCTGAGCGTTACGGTATAGCCCATATCAACAGCAAGCGTGACCGTTACGGTATGGGCACCGTAAGAGCTTGTGTCATATTCCAGCCGCGCGCCTGCTTCAGCAAGCATTTCACCGGTCAACGTATCACTGTAATTTACACTCGGCACGGACAGTATCATATCCATAGACGATAGGTCTATTTCCTCGTTCAGAGCGTATTCCGTTTTGTCAAGGTCAAGCGTTATTTTCGCATACTGCGTGTTGAATACCCAATGCGCGTAAAGCTCCATATCCTCGGTAACCGTCTGATTCAGATCGGCTTTTTCACCGTAATACGCATCGGTGTACCAGCCGTCAAACGCATAGTAAAGTCCCCCTGAATTGCTCATATTTGGCGCTTTTGAGGCTATGGTTTCTTCATCATCATTATAAGATATGACGCTGTTGTTCTCCTTTCCGTCATTGGAGTAGAATGTAACGGTATGCGTCCTTGCGTCTTCTTCCCAGTGAGCATAGTAGGTTGCTCCGCCAAGGAAATCTACAAGGTCTGTTGCTTCGATTTTTGTTCCGCCTACAGGCTCTGTGTACCATCCGGTAAACTTATATCCTTGTCTTGCCGCCTCAGGGAAGGAGTCATATGCCAGCATATATCTGTAATTTTTGGTAACGGTCATGTCACCGTTACTGCTGATCTTTCCGCCGTTGGCGTCAAAGGTAACCGGCACGCTTACCGGAATCCACAACGCTGTATATGTTTTGTCCGTTGCCGGGTGGTATACAGGTAGCTGGTCCAATATTTTTTCACTGCCGCAGTACCAGCCGCCGAAGGTATAACCCTCTTTTGCCGGAACGGGCACATCATAGTAAACATTGTCGGAATAGACCGTCATACTTTTAACATCACACTGTCCGCCGTTGGCGTCAAAGGTGATGGTCGCCGTACTTCTGTACCACAAGGCATACAAATCCACATACTGCGTGAACCGTGTATCCTCGGTAATGCGGTCTGCGCTTGCGTTCGTGTCAGAGTACCAGCCAAGGAACTTCCATCCCTCTCTCACAGGCGTAGGCAGTTCCCCGTACGGCTGCCCGATCTCAGTTTCCTTGCTCGTCACGTCACATGTTCCGCCGTTGGCGTTAAAAGTAATGGTATACCGCTCGCCCTCCTTGACCCAGTACGCAGTCAGTTCATAATAAAATTCCGGAAGGGAACGGAGGTATAAGTATTCCGTTGTGGTATAAAAATTATAATCCTCATCATACCATCCTGCAAAAACATAACCTTCTCTGGTCGGTACGGGAAGTTTAACTATGCTGTCGCCTATATCCAATGTCAGACTGCTGACGCTGCACTCTCCGCCGTTGGCGTTGAGCTTAATTATGGAGTATTTTCTCCATTTTGCAGTAACTACCGCGTCTTTTTCCAAATTATAAACAGTCTTGCTTGTCAGCGCTGTTTCGTTTTTACGTCCGTTTTCACGGTAGTAGCTGATGTCAATATTGTACCAGCCTAAGAACTTATATCCTTCTCTGACCGGCATAGGAAGATTTCCGATTGCCTTGCCGTATGTGACCTCCATACTGCTTGCGGCGCATTTGCCTCCCGCCGCGTCAAAGGTCAGGGTATATTTTTTGCTTACCGGCTCAGCGGCAGCGGAATGATTTCCAGTGGTTGTTTCCGCCGGGGGCTCTGCTGCCGGAGCCGTGGTGGTTTCCTGCACGGAAGCCGTTTTCGGACTGCTTTGTGCCGTGGCAGTCTCTTTTTCGGTCGTTTGCTCCGCTTCGGTTACGGGCTCGCCGGTGGACTCTTCATTTTCAGTTTTGGAAGGTATTTCGTCCACAACGATTTCATCCTTGTCATCCGCGCTGGCAATCAGCCCCCAGTCCTGAAGCTTCTGTGAGATCGAGCTTACAACCTCTTTGGCTATATTGTAATCAAACACTTCCGCGATGACGGTATTCGCTGTCAGCGCCGAAAACAGAACGATACAGGCAATCAGCGACGCGCGAACCGGACGGCTCAGGGCTTTAAATCCTTTCCTGCCGCACGCCGTCATTATTTTTTCACTGTTGAGCAGCGGAATCATTACCGCGAAGCCGTCGTCTTCTTCCTGCTCCAGCTCAATGAGCATATCCGTACATTCGTCAATCAGATCACAGTCCATATCTTCAGGCTCTTTCATAAGCTCTTCGTCGATCATTTCGTTGAGCATAGCCTTAAGCTCAGTGTTAAAATCATTATCGTTAAAAAGGGATCTCATCACTTTTTCGTTCACTAAAATGTTCATACCGTTCTCCTTTCTACCCGTCTATGGATACGGATTTTTTTACTTTTTCTCTTAACCGCTGGAGCCGTTTTGCCGCCGCGGTTTTTGAGATATTCAGCCGTTTCGCCGTTTCTTCAATCGTAAAATCATATATGTATTTGTATCTCAGAAGCTGCTGTTCATCAGGCGTAAGGATATCGTTGAGCCGCTTGTTTAACAGCTGGTAATCCATATCGCTGTCTATCCTGCTCTGATCATCAACAATCTTATTTTCATATTCTGAAATGGGAACCGTCTGGCTGTTGTTTTTTCTCTTTTCCTCAAAACATTTCAAAATAAAGTTGCCGGAAGTTTTATAAAGAAAGGCCCTTGGATTCTCGATTTCCTCTCCGTTTCGCATTTTTTTGTACAAGACCATAAACGCGTTCTGCATACAATCCTCCGCGCTGTCCTTGTCCTTAAGCTTAACCAGGCACATTTTAAAAATAGGACTCTTGTACGCATTATATATTTGTGTAAATCTGTCCTGAACAGCCTTGTTCTTATCCTTACTTTCCAAACAACACACCTCCTCTTTTTATAAAATAACGGGAACATATCCTTACTCCTGCAGGGTCTCTGTTATGCTACCTGTATAGTAGTACCACCGGACACACAAAAGTTGACACATTTTTCAAAAATAATTAAAAATTTTTTGAGTGAGTATAAAAAACACCTGCCTGTTTTAATCAGACTTCGAGAAATGGAACTGAATTTCGTTTTCTTGCGAACGGGTGCTGTACAACGGTACCGCCCCTGAGCAAAAAACGAAAAACGCCAAACAGCGGCAAGGATTCAATATCCTTGCCGCTGTTTTTTTGTTGGAATCTCTCCGTCAGCACTGCGTGCTGCCACCTCCATTGACAAGGGAGGCAAAACGGTTTATTGTATTTTATTTGGTGTGTTTCAGTCCACTTTATCGACAGTCTGACCTGCCTGTTCAGAAACAGACAGGTGTTTTCCTGCAACATTATCTTGCCGCGGCTTTCTTTGTGGTAGTGGTGGTTTTTGCCTTGCTGTATTTACTATAGGTGGTGTAATTGACCTCTCCGTTGACCGTTCTTGTCAGCACATATTCGGAGCCGTTTTTTGAAACCTTTATCTCCACATCGCCTATATCTATATCCTCTTTGGCGTATATACTGCAGGTCATCGTTCCGTTTTCAGCGGTTATGCTCATTCTGATATCGGTACCGGAATTGTTTTTAAACTGGAAATCCTGGGAATTCCACTGCACAGTAGCGTCGGCACCCAGAGGAACATAGCTTATTTCAAGGGAATGACAGGCGCGCACCGTAATATTCAGGTTGGCCCTCAGAGCCGCCTGGAACACCGTTGAACTGACCTGGCATATTCCGCCGCCCAGTCCGTCCACAAATTCGTCGCCTTCAACCACCTTGGCTTCCTCATACCCCGCCAGCACCGTCCTCTTACCGACAGTCTGGTTGAAAGAAAAGGTGCTTCCGTCCGGAATAAGAAGGTTGTCCAGCTTGCTGACAGCATTGTCAATATTCTTGGTCCTGGTGGAATTTTTAACGTCGTAATACGTGGTATATGTAGACAAACGGTACGGGTAATCACCGTCCGCGTCCTTATTCAGCGCCGGATAAACCGTTCCGGTTGACGCTTCCTTAAACGTGGTGTTTATATCCTCCGTTGTTCTGGTGGTCGTCGTTGTAGTTGTGGTTGTCTTTTCCGTATCCGCAGTAGCGTTTACGTCAGCGCTCCCACTGCACCCCGCCAGCGCAGCTGTCAGAATAACGGCCGCCAGAACTACCGCCAATAGCTTTTTCAATTATTTCTTCTCCTTATAGGGTTTCTTTATATCGACCCATCCTTCTTTTATCACTTGTCTCGCACGGGCGATGGACAGCGCCTTTTGGGGTATACTGTCCGTAATGGTTGAGCCGGCGGCGATATACGCCTGTTCTCCCACCTCTACCGGAGCGATTAGATTTGTATTACAGCCTATAAAGGCTCCGTCGCCGATCTTACAGCGCCATTTGTTTTTTCCGTCATAATTGCAGGTAACCGTGCCGCAGCCGAAGTTTACATTCTTGCCCACATCGCTGTCGCCGATATAAGTCAGGTGCGCGCTCTTGGAGCCCTCGCCGACGGTGGAGTTCTTGACCTCCACAAAGTTACCGATATGAACGCCCTTTTTAAGTGTTGAATCCGCTCTTACCTTAACGAAAGGACCGGCGTCCGCATCATCCTCAACGGTGCTGTCCAGTATCTTGCAGTTGTCAAGAATCACATTATCGCCTACCTTGGCGTTGTCAAGATAGGAATTGGGGCCGATGGTACAGCCGCTGCCTATCACGGTGTTGCCCAATATAATTGTATTAGGCAGAATCACCGTGGAATTGCCTATCTTCACATCCTTGCCGATCATTACGCCGTCCGTACAGGGAATATCCACACCCTCAAGCATAAGCTTCGTATTTATATTTCTTCTCATTATATTATTGAGGTCATTAAGCTGCTTTCTGTCATTTGCTCCCAGTACGACCTCGCTGTTTTCGACAACATATGCGCCCGCGTTTTTCCCGGCGTTGATGAGGATTTCAAGGCTGTCCGTCAGATAATATTCGTTTTGCACATTGTTATTTGTTATGTTTTCCAAAGCGTAAAGCAAATCAGAACCGTTAAACCAGTAGCAGCCGGCGTTGGACTCATTGATCTTCTTCTCTTCGTCCGTGGCGTCTTTATGTTCCACAATTCTCAGAAGGGTGCCGTTTTCGTCACGCTTGATATGACCGATGCCTTCGGTATCGTCAACAATGGCGCTGATCAGCGTAATGGAATTCTGATTGGCTTTATGATAATCATACGCCTTATTGATTGTTTCAGCGTCCATAAGGGGACCGTCACCGTTAAGAATCAATATTTCGTCATCCTTATGGTTCTTTATAAATTCCGTTGCCTGCATAACGGCGTGACCCGTTCCCAGCTGAGGCTCCTGGAGGGCTGTTTTTATGTCCGGTGAAAGATGCGCCTCTACCTCCTGGTGCTTATAACCGGTGATAACGCAGATATCTTCCGCACCGGCCTCTCTGACCGCGTCGACAACGTAGTCTATCATGGGTTTGAATATAACATTGCACATAACCTTCGGGCAGTCGGCTTTCATTCTGGTACCTTTTCCGCCTGCAAGTATGATCGCGCATTTCATAGGCTTAATCCTCCGGATAAATCAAGTTTCATTTGAATAATTCAGTCAGTCAGTTTCATACTGATACCGTTACAATTATGCACCAAAACTTTCTATTTTTCAAGTTAATTAGTAATAATGGTAAAAAATTATTAAAAAATGTTTGTATTTTATTAAGTATTATGGTATAATTCTATCGCATTATACCTGCCTTTATTATTCCGGACGGCTACAGACGGCAGGTATAGTATCTAAATTCAGTATATTATTTTAGGAGGTATACCCCAGTATGGCAAAAAAGTATTGTTATCTTTTTTCAGAAGGCAATGCGAACATGAGAGAGCTTCTCGGCGGTAAGGGCGCCAACCTTGCGGAAATGACCAACATCGGTCTTCCCGTTCCTCAGGGCTTCACCATTACTACGGAAGCGTGTACGCAGTATTATGAGGACGGCCGTCAGATCAATGATGAGATCATGGCTGAAATCAACGAGTACATCGGCAAGATGGAAGAGATTACCGGCAAAAAGTTCGGAGATAAGGAAAACCCGCTTCTCGTATCCGTTCGTTCCGGCGCAAGAGCGTCCATGCCCGGTATGATGGACACCATCCTCAACCTCGGTCTGAATGAGGACGTTGTTCTCGCAATTGCTGAGAAATCCGGCAATCCGAGATGGGCATGGGACTGCTACAGAAGATTTATCCAGATGTATTCCGACGTTGTTATGGAAGTCGGCAAAAAGTATTTTGAAGAGCTCATTGACGAGATGAAGGCAAAGAAGGGCGTTACACAGGACGTTGAGCTTGATGCAGACGACCTTAAGGAGCTTGCTTCTCAGTTCAAGGCTGAGTATAAAGAGAAGATCGGCGAGGACTTCCCGTCTGATCCTAAGGAGCAGCTCATGGGCGCTGTCAAGGCTGTATTCCGTTCATGGGACAACCCGAGAGCAAACGTATACCGTCGTGATAACGACATCCCGTATTCATGGGGAACAGCTGTCAACGTACAGATGATGGCGTTCGGTAACATGGGCGATGACTGTGGTACAGGTGTTGCGCTCACACGTGACCCGGCTACAGGAGCAAACGGACTTTTCGGTGAGTTCCTTACAAACGCACAGGGCGAGGCCGTTGTTGCCGGCGTTCGTACACCGATGCACATCTCCGAGATGGAGCAGAAGTTCCCGGAAGCTTTCGCACAGTTCAAAGATGTGT
>JAGHJI010000066.1 GCA_017886765.1 Eubacterium sp. | reverse complement strand
GGAGTTTGGCAGGCAATCGTTGACATCTTTACAAACTCCGGTTACGCATATTTCTTTTCAGGGGACGGATATAAGAATCTGATTATGATCTTGATATCCTTTGTCTTTCTTTATCTCGGTATTAAAAAGGGCTTTGAGCCGCTTCTTATGATTCCTATTGCGTTCGGCATGCTTCTGGCGAATATACCCGGAGCAAATCTGGCCGTGCAGTACAGTGATTTAAACGAGTTCCGTGACCTGCTTGCCGGCAGAGGAGATTTTGTGGGCTGTACGCCGGGACTTATGGATTTCCTTTATTTCGGTGTTAAAGCGGGAATTTATCCGCCGCTCATTTTCTTGGGCATAGGCGCAATGACCGATTTCACGCCGCTTATCGCAAATCCAAAGAGCTTTATACTCGGCGCCGCGGCGCAGTTCGGTATTTTCTTAACATATATAGGCGCCATTCTTCTCGGCTTCGCGCCGAATGAGGCAGGTTCCATCGCCATTATCGGCGGCGCCGACGGACCTACGGCGATATTTGTAACATCTATGCTGGCGCCCGAGATGCTGGGCACAATAGCGGTGGCGGCTTATTCGTATATGGCGCTGGTGCCGCTGATTCAGCCGCCGATTATGAGAGCGCTTACTACGAAAAAAGAACGTTCCGTAGTCATGGAGAATCTCCGGCCTGTATCAAAGCTTGAAAAGATTCTGTTCCCCATCATGGTAACGGTCATCGTATCCCTTCTGCTTCCGGACGCTGCGTCTCTTGTTGGTATGCTTATGTTCGGTAATCTGCTTAAGGAAAGCGGAAAAACGGAACGAATCGCGAAAGCGGCGCAGAACGAGCTGATGAATATTATCACGATTATGCTTGGTATCTCAGTAGGTGCCACAACGTCCGCTTCAAGCTTCCTTAACTGGAACACACTCAAAATCGTTGCTTTGGGCTTTATCGCTTTTGCATTTGGTACGGCGTTCGGTGTGCTTTTCGGTAAGCTTATGTATATTTTCACTAAGGGTAAGGTTAATCCGCTTATTGGGTCGGCTGGCGTTTCAGCTGTTCCTATGGCTGCCCGTGTGTCGCAAAAAGAGGGACAAAAGGAAAATCCGTCCAACTTCCTTCTTATGCACGCTATGGGGCCGAATGTTTCGGGTGTTATCGGTTCGGCAGTTGCGGCAGGCATACTCCTTACGCTTCTCGGATAATTTTGAATTCATAAAGGGTGGCAGTTTTGTCACCCTGATTTTATCTGTAATATTTTAATTCAAAGAGGTGAAATAAAATGCCGCTGAATGAAATGCAGCAGCTGGCAGTGAATACGACTGAGGGTCCGCTGCTTATCCTTGCCGGAGCAGGCTCGGGCAAGACTACTGTACTTGTAAACAGAGTTCAGCATATTATTGAATCGGGACTTGCACAGCCGTGGCAGGTGCTCGCCATCACATTTACGAACAAAGCTGCCGGAGAGCTGAAGGACAGGCTGGTCAAAGCTGTGGGCGAGGACGCTGAAAGTATATGGGCATATACCTTTCACAGTTGCTGCGCACGTATTCTTCGCCGTTTCGGTGAATACATAGGATATACAAGCCATTTTACAATTTATGATACGGACGATTCCAGAAGGGTAATGAAACAATGCCAAAAGCATCTGGGAATCGAGGATAAATTTCTGAATCATAAATCCATATTAAATGAGATCAGCAGGGCGAAGGACAGTCTTATCGATCCGGATGAATATGCCGCCGGGGCTTCAAATGATTTCAGAAAAAGCAAAATAGCCCAGTGCTACGCCCTTTATCAGCAGGAACTGAAAAAATCCGACGCGATGGATTTTGACGATATTATTTTTAATACCGTTAAGCTTTTGCAGGAAAATGAGGAAGTCAGGCAACTGTATCAGACCCAATTCAAATACGTTATGGTGGACGAGTATCAGGATACAAACCATGCCCAGTATGTACTGACATCGCTTTTTGCGGATAAGTACAAAAATATCTGTGTTGTGGGTGATGACGATCAGAGTATTTACCGTTTCCGAGGGGCGACGATTGAAAACATCCTTTCCTTTGAGCAGCATTATAAAGGTGCCCAGGTAATACGCCTTGAGGAAAATTACCGCTCCACGCAGAATATACTTGACGGAGCCAATGCTGTAATCGCCAACAATAAGAACCGCAAGGGAAAAACGCTTTTTACCCGTTCGGGCAGAGGCGAAAAGATCATTCTCAATACCGCTATGAATGAATCGGATGAGTCCGCGTTTATAGTGGACGAGATACTGAAAAATGTAAAAAACGGCAGGAAATTTTCTGACCATGCCATACTTTACCGTATGAATGCCCAGTCACGAAATCTGGAAATCATGCTGACCAAAAGCGGCATATCACACAGAATCATCGGCGGCCACCGCTTCTTTGACAGGAAGGAAATAAAGGATATCATTTCTTATTTTGCCGTTATAAATAATCCTGCGGATAACGTAAGACTGCAGAGGATCATAAATGTCCCCAAGCGTCAGATCGGCGATACGATGTTTGCCAACGTTATGGAAATCGCAACGGGTCTCGGGCTTTCCGCTTTTGAGGTCTGTGAAAGAGCGGATGAATTTCAAAAGACCTCACGCAGTGCTTCTAAGCTCATGGGATTTGCGCAGATGATTAAAGGGTTCCAAAAATGCTATGAGGAAAAAATGCCCTTAAGCGATCTGCTCCAGGAGGTGCTGGAGACTACAAAATATCTGGATTATTTAAGCGAAGATCCGGAATCATACGACGACAGGGTAAATAATATCAAGGAGCTTTCCTCTATGTTTATCAAATATCAGGAGGAAAGTGAAGAACCTGATTTATCCGATTTTCTGGAGGATGTGGCGCTGATTACCGATATTGATTCTTATAATGAGGATGAGGATTCCGTTGTCCTGATGACGCTCCATTCGGCAAAAGGCCTTGAATTCCCCATTGTGTTTATTCCCGGAATGGAGGAGGGAATATTCCCGGGCAATCAGTCCATGTACAGTCAGGAGGAACTTGAGGAGGAACGTCGTCTTGCCTATGTGGGGATAACAAGGGCCAAGGAAAAGCTGTACCTCATTAACGCCCAGCAAAGGATGCTTTACGGTACCACCTCTCGTAATATGCAGTCCCGTTTTATCAGGGAAATTCCGGCGGAGGTAACGGAAGATGTTTCCGTAAGGACCTACAGGACCCAGGGAATATCGGCTGTCAAAAATACCGAGTCAAGCAGCAGTGCCCATAAATTCGGTCAGGCGGGCAATACCGCGCAGAAAACAGACGTAAGCTACAGCGTAGGCGATACCGTTAGGCATAAGAGCTTCGGTACCGGTACGGTGCTGACACTTCAGCCAATGGGTAACGATGTGCTGATGGAGATCGCTTTTGACAGAGCCGGAACGAAAAAAATGATGGCGAATTTCGCAAGGCTTGAAAAATTGTAATAAAAAGGAACCGCTTTTATTGAGCGGTTCTCAGACTGTCGATAAAGTCGGGTGAACCGCATGAAAGTGTATGGCAAATGTAAATATACTCTATAGCTTACAGTATGGTGGTTCCGACTATTATTAGTTAACATAATTAAAACATAAGCCGCTGAAATCTTGGATTTCAGCGGCTTTCATGCTTTTTGTTTTTTGCTCGGGGGCAGTACCATCGTACAGCTCCCGCTCGCAATAAAACGAAATTCACCTCGATTTCTCGAAGCCTGTCCAGCGTGTAGGGATACAAGCTTTT
>JAGHJI010000065.1 GCA_017886765.1 Eubacterium sp. | reverse complement strand
GACAGGCAGTCCTAAAAGCTTATTCTTCTCATCAAGGAGCCCATAATCCACGCCCCAGGTGTCAAAAGCGAGGGCATCAATCTCACCGCTCATATCGATTGCCTTTTTGACTTCGTTCATAAGATACGGGAAATCCCAGCAAAGCAGACCATCCTCGTATACGGGTATATTTTCAAATCTATGTATTTCTTTACAGTCCAGGCTGCTGCCGTCAAAAACCGCTTTAACAGCTCTGCCTGTTGACGCGCCGAAATCAAACGCAAGAACCGTACTCACTGTGCCGCACCACCTTTACCGCAAATATTACTTGGAATGGAGCATAGGGTCATCCGGATTAAAGGTCTTATAGCCCGGATGTCTTCCGGTTACTCTGTAATATCCTCTGAGGTCAATCAGTTTCTGAATATTCTCCCTGCTGATGTCATGACTTCCGCCCAGAATAACAGCGTTAATCGTTATTTTTGCCCAAAGCTCCAGACTTTCCATTCTGTAAAAAGCAGTGACAACATCGCTTCCCACCGCAAGCGCCCCGTGATTTTCCAGCAGCATGACATCATGCTCCTCCAGGTAAGGCTCAATGGCGTCCGGCACTTCCGTTGTTGAAGGCGTACCATACGGCGTAAGCGGCACAGAGCCGATCACAGCAACGTCTTCGATCATATTGTACATATCCATCGCCTTATGCGCCACGGCAAAGCCCGTTGCCCCCGGCGGATGCGCGTGAATGACGCTCATTACATCGTCACGCTTGTCATAACAGCGCAGATGCATTTTTATTTCACTTGACGGTCTGAGCCCTTCCGCCGCCTCAAGCACATTTCCTTTACTGTCAATACGTATCAGCTTTTCCGGTGTAATAAAGGATTTACTCATTCCGGTGGGTGTGGCCAGTATCGTACCGTCATCCAGCTTTGCGCTGACGTTACCGTCATTTGCAGCCACCCAGCCCAGCTGCCACATTTTGTGACAAATGTCGCATATCAGTTCTTTTTGTTCGTTTATGTTGCTCATCTTTTTCTCCTTTTGGGCATAATGTCCCTACGATATATAATACCACAATCCTATGGCTTTTTCTACTTAAATTATTTTATTTTACCAAAACTTTACACATATAAAAAATTCGATATATAAAAACGAGATACAACCATCAGCACACTAATGATTATATCTCCATTTTCTCTTTCCAGTATGCAGCAAGCCGGTCCTCGCTCCATGACGCGTTTGCAGGGCTGGTGGAGGGCAGGCAGACCGCTTTTATTCCCGTCTGCTTTTCAAGATATTTTTTATAAAGGCTTTCAGCCTTTTTTCCGTTTACAAGGATCTTTTTTATCTTCGCCGTATCAAGTATAATGCTCAGATCGTTGGGCACGACGTTTTTTATCGTGCTGTCGGCAGAGCCTTCAATTTCGCAGGAATGTATCACATCCCAGAGGGCGAAACGGTTTTTGAGGATAAGATTTGTTTTCTCTTCTATATTTTTCGGCACGGGAACATCGCAAATCCTTGCCATAACTCTCCAGAAACGATTTTGCGGGTGTCCGTAGAAAAAGCCTTCCTCTCTGGACTTTACCGACGGAAAGGAGCCTAAAATCAAAATTTCCGACTCTCTGTTAAAAAGCGGTTTAATTGGGTGAACGATCATTTTACGCATTCCTTATTATGAAAATATTATTTATTCTCCTCTTTCATTGCATCTTCTTTTTCTTCATCTTCATCTTTCTTTTTGGAGTGAACCGTACCAATCATGACGCAGATAACACCCAGAACAAAAAGAACCGCAAAAATAATGATCAGTAATTTGGCTTGTCCAGACAGTTTCGTTTCGCTGTTTTGCGGCGTTATTTCAAGGGCGTCATCATTACTCTGCGCATCACGGCTTCCCGCAATCTGCGTTTCCTCTCCATTCAAGGCTTGGCTGCCTGATTGAATAACATTCGTATCCGCAGAAAACTTTGCGGAACTGCCGGCGGATGAACGTCCGGAGGAAGCGGTCGTACCGGTGCCTGAAAATTTCGTGCTGTTTTCACTCCCGGCATTATCCCTCTCCGATGATTTTGAAGCTGCTGCACTCGTATTCTTTTTTGTTGTTGTTTGTTTCGCGGTCTTCTGGGTTGTGGTTTTGGCTGTTGTCGGCACGTACATGTCAAGACTTATGTTACTAAGCAGATTATACGTACAATCCAATCCGCAGGAATACTCACAGCTGACAGAATTGTTCAGCTTCCTGTCCGTATTGTTTTTCAGCTTAAATGCCACATATACACCGCCGCCCTGCTTTTTGCAGGAAGCCTCGTCAAAATTATAGTGAATCTCGACCGAATTGAGGGTGTTCTGGCTGGTGCTGTTTACAGTTCCGTCCTTGTCAACCTGAAAATAATATGTATTTACGTCGTTTTTTATGGTAAAGGCAAGGGTTATATTTTCATTACTGTTTTTATCGATTCTGTAATCCGTAAATCTTGTGAACAGATAAAAGCATCCCTCGTCCTCATCCGCAATGTATTTTGAGAAACCTTCAAAATAATTGTCCTTTGCGTAATTGATCTGCGTTCCCTTATCTATCCAGTACAGTTCATCCTCAACCAGATCGGTATTAAGCGCAAAAGCAGAAAAGGGAGTCAAAAGAACAGATAAAAATACTGCGGGAAGAATGATTTTCCCTAAAAAGAAATAAAAAAACGGATTTTCAGTCTTTTTCATATAACCATTCCCCTCATAAAACTTCTAATAAAAATATAGCACAGTTTAATTTTAAGGTAAACCGTTTTTTCAGAATTTTGTCTTAAAACAACACGCATTATCAAATAATGTATTTTTTTCATATAATGAACAAGGTCTGTTTATCAGACCATGAGGAGGAAATTATATGGGTATAACAAATTCAAATAAAACGATAAGCACAAATCAGATCGACTGCGACGGAACGCTGAAAGTGACGCTGGCGCTTGCAGCCTCGCCGGATATAACGGAAAATCCGGCGGATATTGTTCTGGTCCTGGACCGGTCAGGCAGTATGCAGGGAGAAGCGCTTGAAAATATGAAACTCGGCGCGAAAACATTTATTGATATAATAGATGAAGCTACCGATTCCGCCGCGGACGGAAATATAGGCTCAGGCAGCCATATCGGAATCGTCAGCTTTGCTTCCACGGCCACACAGGATACGCAGCTTATAACTTCTGTTGATGCGTTGAAAGCCGCGGTTGACGCTCTTACCGCAGGCGGACGCACAAATCATGCGGACGCTTTTATGAAAGCTGACGAACTTTTCGATCCCCTTTCTTCAAATCAAAAGGTGATCGTAATGTTCACTGACGGAAATACGACCATCGGATTACCGCCGGCGCCGGTTGCCGAGGCCATAAAAGCCTCCGGTGTGGTTATTTACTGTATCGGCCTTATTGGTGAAAACGGCGTAAATGTTGATGTCTTAAACGACTGGGCAACAGACCCTGACGATTCTCATGTGGCGGTAACACCGGATACCGCGGAGCTTGAGGAATTATTTGCGGAACTTGCGCAAAACATTTCAAAACCGGGCGCTACAAATATTGTTATTGACGAGATCATCAACAGCGACTTTATGATTGAAAGCGCACAGCAGACTACAAAAGGAACGGTAAGTATTCTGAATTCAACGGCGCTTCAGTGGAAGATTGACGCACTGGGTACAACCGCCAATGAGGGAGCGACTCTTGAATTTACCATCCGCCATATTGCGGACACGTCGGGTGTTAAAAAGGTCAACGAGTCAATAACCTATACGGACAGTGAAAACAATGTTGTTGATTTTCCGGAGCCTGAAGTTGACGTAACCTGTTCCGTTATCGTGAATCCGGAAAAATGTCCGGTTCCCGTTAACCTTGAGTTTGAAGGCTGCAAAGATTCCATGACCTTTGACGCCGGTGATCTGTATATGGACTCACTGGGAAGAATTTTGCAGATAAATGTTAAAATTAAAAACGTCTGTCCCCACAGGCGTACTGCTCTTGCCGTAATACTGAATGAAGTAGACGGAAACGCAACGGAATACCGCCGGGGACTTAAGACCATGGTCATTCCCGCACACAACGCGACATCCTGCAGGGATATTATGGTGAAATGCATTAAATTTGTTCTGCCTGAGGAACTGAATGTTTCAGGCGCTTCACCGTATTCACTCTGCAGCAAACGTAAGTTTAAAGTCAGGATGATTGCTCACCCGATCGACAACGACTTTATATGCTGCGACGCAGTTTTGTAAAGAAAAAAATAAATCTGATTTTACAGAAATGTAAAACAAAATATTTTATCCGTCCAGCCTCCTGAAAAGGAGGCTCAGCGTGTAGAAAAAGTTGTAATTTTAGAACAGTGTGTGTCTCTACACGCTGAACAGACTTCGAGAAATCGAGATGAATTTCGTTTTCTTGCGAGTGGGTGCTGTACGATGGTACTGCCCCCGAACAAAAAACGAAAAACGCCCAACAGCGGAAAGGATTCGATATCCTTACCGCTGTTTTTGTTAGAACCTCTCCGTTAGAACGGGATATCGAGAACGCGCCCCTACAAAAGAGAATGCACGCTGAATACTTTTATTTCGGCGTGGTTCAGCCGACTTTATCGAAGTCTGAACCTCCTGAAAAGGAGGCGTTTTTTGTCTTTTGTAATAAAATTAATCTTTTTACTTTCAGCATAAAATTTTTCTCGTGATCTCCACAAAGCTTTTAAGTACCGGATTGCCCTTGAGCGTTGAGTAAAAAACACCGAAGGAAACGAGAGGCGCATCCGTAATCGGTATATAATGAAGCCCGCTTTCTCTTTCTGCCGGCAGTTGAGGCAGAACACAATAGCAAAGACCGGCTTTTACCAGCGGTATGGCGCATTCATATGCATCGCAGAGATACATCTGACTCTGCTGGAGGGTAGATGATGCAGACGTTATGACCTTGGCTATTTCCTGCGTATCTCTCTGCCTGGAAACAAGGGCAATACTATGTCCGTGAAGCATATCCGTTTTAACGGTTTCATATTTTGCAAGAGGGTGATTCTCCGAGCACACACAGACTAAAGCGCATTTTTTCAGTTCTTTATAGATAATCCGCTGTCTTGTCACATCTGTATTTTTTAAGCCAAATATAATATCAATTGTTTCATTTTCCATCAGAGCGTCCACCGGCATAAACGGATTCACTTTCACAATAGGACGGGCGCTGGGCATTTCTTCAGCAAGCTTTGAAAGAATCGGAGGAAGTACCCCGAGAATCTGCTGATTACGGCAGCTTATACCTATGGGGAGCATTTCCTTGGCGCTTTTCTCTTTTATTCTGGTTTTAGCGTTGCCAAGAATTTTAAGCGCGTCGGAAGCCGGACCGATAAAACGTATGCCGTCTCGGGTGAGTTCAACATTCTTACTGGTCCTGTTAAACAGCTTTGTACCCAGCTCCGCCTCAAGAGAATTGATCTGATGACTCACTGCGGGCTGGGTCATTCTGAGATTTTCCGCCGCCCTGGAAAAGTTAAGACATTCGCTCACTTCTATAAAACATTCAAGCTGTACCGTATTCATAAAACCACACCTCGTTAATTATTTAACAATCATATATTCATTAATAAAAACCTTTTATAGATAATAAACTATTTTTATTTCAAAATCAAGTATTTTTGTGGTATATATTATATGTAAGCAAATGTTTGCGAGCTTATTGTCAGCACGCTTACGAACGGAGGTGGTTATATGTCACTTGAATACGAAATTCTGAAAAGCAATAAGGATATATGTATCTTGCTCGACAGGTATATGGACGCCCGCACCGAAAAATTCGGGCTTACTTTTGCTCAGAGCGGTATGTTGCTTTATGTGTTAAATGAAAAAAACGGCACGGATACCGCCGATTTAAACAAAGAATTCAGTATTTCAAAGAGCACAGTCTCCTCTATTCTGAAAAAGCTTTGCTCAAAGGGCTTTATAACTCTGGAATCTCACAAAACCGATAACAGACGAAAACGGATTATCCCCACCCAGAAAGCGTTTCGGGTAAAAAACGGTCTTATTCGTGAATTTGAGCTTGTGCAGGATGAACTATTCAGCGGTTTTTCAGAGAAAGAACTGAATTCTTTACAGGAATTTCAGAAAAACATTTTATGCAATGCAAAACAAAACTTTAAAAAATACATAGAAACGGAGGAATAAAGATTGAAAACTGTATTGAAATACGTTAAAAACTACAAAAAAGATTCTTTTTTAACTATTTTATTCACAATGCTTGAAGTCTTTATGGAAGTTTTGCTGCCATTCGTAACATCTTACATAATAGATAAGGGCATTTCAGCCGGGAATATAAATAATGTTTATATCTTCGGAGGCGTAATGCTTGTTATGGCAGCGCTCAGTCTCTGCTTCGGAGCTCTCGGCGGAAGGTATGTAGCGAGGGCGTCATCAGGCTTTGCGGCAAATCTGAGAAAGGGAATCTATGATAAAGTGCAGACCTTCTCTTTTTCAAATATAGACCATTTCAGCACCGCGGGTCTTGTAACACGTATGACAACGGACGTCACGAATATTCAGAACGCTTATATGATGACTTTGAGAATTGCAACAAGGGCGCCGCTTACACTTGTTTTCAGCTGGCTGATGTGTTTCTTTATAAATAAGGAAATAAGCCTTGTATTTTTTATCGCCATTATTCTGCTTGGCTGCGTGCTGGCGGTTATAATCAGACTTTCGCTTAAATATTTTGATTTGGCGTTCAATACCTATGACCGCGTAAACGCCGATATTCAGGAAAACATTTCAGCAATAAGGGTTGTAAAATCCTATGTGCGCGAGGATCATGAGATTGAAAAATTCAGCAAAGTAATAAACCTCTTGAAAAAATTCAACATTAAGGCTGAGGGATATCTGACTCTTAACAGCCCTGCGCTTATGCTTTGCGTTTACGGCTGCACGATTGCTATTTCATGGTTAGCCGCTCACTATATCGTTGCCGGCAGCATGACAACCGGTAATCTTACTACGTTGCTTTCATACATAATGCAGATACTTATGTCCCTCATGATGCTGAGTATGATTTTTGTTATGATCGCCATGAGCTCCGCCAGCGTTCGCCGTATCTCCCAGGTACTGAATGAAACGCCGGATATTACGGATCCCGAGAATCCCGTTAAGGAAGTTAAGGACGGCAGTATTGACTTTAACCACGTAAACTTCTCTTACAAAAAAGACAGTGATAAAAATGCTCTCAGCGATATTGATATCCATATTAAATCCGGTGAAACCATCGGCATTATCGGCGGTACCGGCAGCGGTAAGAGCAGTTTTGTAAATCTCATCTGCCGCCTGTATGATGTCAGCTCAGGCAGTGTTTGCGTAGGCGGGGTTAACGTAAGAAATTATGATACGGAGACGCTCAGAAATCAGGTTTCCGTTGTTCTTCAGAAAAATGTTCTTTTCTCCGGCTCAATTCTTGATAACTTGAGATGGGGCAATGCGGATGCCTCCGAGGAGGAATGCATAGAAGCTTGTAAATCGGCTTGTGCGGATGAGTTTATCGAACGTATGCCGGATAGGTATAATACCCATATAGAGCGCGGCGGCACAAATGTTTCCGGCGGTCAGAAACAGAGATTGTGTATTGCAAGAGCCCTGCTCAAAAAGCCAAAGGTTCTTATTCTTGATGATTCCACTTCGGCGGTTGATACAGCTACGGACGCTAAGATAAGAGAGGCGTTCGCAACCAAAATTCCCGACACCACAAAGATTATCATTGCCCAGCGTATCTCAAGTGTTAAGGACGCGGACAGAATTATCGTTCTGGACGAGGGCAGCATAAACGGATTTGACACACATGAAAACCTTTTGAAAACCAACGAGATTTACAGCGAAATCTTCGAGTCCCAGCAGGGCGGCGGAGATTTTGACCAGCAGTGAAAGGAGGGCGCACAATGAAAAACGAAAGCAAAAGCAATCTCAGAAACGGCGCTAAATCCTTTTCGCGTGTTCTGAAATATATGGTAGCAAACAACAAAGCGGCATGGTTTTTCGTTATTGTCTGTATAATTGTTTCCGCATTTGCGCAAATGCAGGGTATGGTGTTTATCCAGTCGCTTGTAGACGATTATATTCAGCCTATGCTTACTTCAGGCTCAAATGATTTCAGCGGGCTCGCGAAGGCGCTGATAAGAGTTGCGGTCATTTATCTTGTTGGCATAATCGCTTCATTTACCTATTCAAGAATTATGGTTAATGTTACCCAAAATACGATGCAGACGCTTCGTACAGACCTTTTCAAGAATATGGAAAAACTGCCGATCAAATATTTTGACACACACGCGCACGGCGATATCATGAGTGTTTACACAAATGATATAGATACTATGCGCCAGCTTATCAACCAGAGTATTCCGCAGATATTCAATTCACTGATAACACTTATCTTCTCGCTCGTGGCAATGATTCGTATGAACTATGTGCTCGCGGCAATTACGGTGCTTATGGCATGCGTAATGCTTGTGGTAACAAGAAAGTTTACCCAGCGCTCAGGCAGATATTTTGATAAACAGCAAAAAGCCCTCGGCGCGGTTGACGGTTTCATTGAGGAAATGCTTGACGGTCAGAAAGTTGTTAAAGTATTCTGCCACGAAGAACAGGCAAAGGAAGATTTCGGAAAGATCAACGAGGAACTGCGTTTCAGTTCTTATAAAGCAAATAAATATGCGAATATGATGATGCCCGTCAATGTAAACATAGGCAATTTAAGCTATGTTCTCTGTGCTGCTGTCGGAGCGGCAATGGTGCTTGGAAACGGCGGAGCAGGCATTGCCGGTGCAACCGTGGGCACGGTTGTTGCCTTTATGGGTCTTAACAAGAGCTTCAGCCAGCCGATTGCGCAGATCAGCCAGCAGATGAACTCCATCATTATGGCAGTTGCCGGCACAAAGCGTGTTTTTGAATTGTTTGATGAACAGCCAGAAAAGGATAACGGTTACGTTGAAATGGTGAACGCCGTAGAAAATGAGGATGGCACGCTCACCGAAACAGATCACAGAACAGGCGTGTGGGCTTGGAAACACCCGCATAAGGCTAACGGCACCATAACTTATCAGAAACTTGAGGGCGCCATCGTGCTTGACGGCGTTGACTTTGGTTATACGGATGACAAAATGGTTCTCCATGATATCAAACTTTACGCAGAGCCGGGTCAGAAGATAGCCTTTGTAGGTTCAACCGGCGCCGGTAAAACAACCATCACAAACCTTATCAACCGTTTCTATGACATTCAGGACGGCAAGATACGTTATGACGGTATCAACATAACGAAAATCAAAAAGCCTGCCCTCCGCAGCACGCTCGGTATAGTTCTTCAAGATACCCACCTATTTACCGGCACGATTATGGATAATATCAGATACGGAAAAACAGACGCAACGGACGAGGAATGTATCGCCGCAGCAAAACTTGCCAACGCGCACGGATTTATTTCGCGTCTGCCGGACGGATATGATACCATGATAGACGGTGACGGAGGCAATCTCTCCCAGGGTCAGTGTCAGCTCCTGGCAATAGCAAGGGCGGCAGTTGCAGACCCTCCGGTGCTTATTCTTGACGAGGCTACATCATCCATAGATACAAGAACGGAAGAACTTGTACAAAAAGGTATGGACGCTCTGATGAAAGGCAGAACCACTTTCGTCATAGCTCACCGGCTTTCAACCGTAAAAAATGCGGACTGCATTATGGTACTTGAACACGGACGCATTATTGAGCGGGGAAGTCATGATGACCTGATTGAGCAGAAGGGTAAGTATTACCAGCTTTATACAGGAAACTTTTCCGAGCAAACCGCATAAAAAACAAAGGCCGTGATATCTCACAGCCTTTGTTTTTTTATAATAATTATGATTTCGTGATTTATTAACGCATCCTGCACGCCATGCGTGGTGCATGCTCTCCAAACAGGCAAATTTTTAACATTTTAATACACTTGCTCTGACTTTACCATTCATATTTTGTAAGTTTACCTTTTTGCACAAGCTGTGGGTATCCCCATTGCCGCAGTACCTCATAGGTGCCGGCGCATACGGCGTTTGCCAGGTTAAGGCTTCTGATGATCCCCCTCATAGGCAGGCGGACGCAGGTATCGTGATTTTCCTTTAGCAGTTCCTCAGGCAGTCCCTTTGTTTCCTTCCCGAACACAAGGAAAGCATTGTTTTCATATTTCATATCGGAGTGGGCGATTTCGGCTTTTGTGGTGAAATAATAGAATTGACCGCCTTTATTTTTTTCAAAAAAAGCTTCCGTGCTGTCATAGTAAGATATATCCAGCTTGTCCCAATAATCAAGGCCGGCTCTTTTCACCTGTTTGTCGGTAATCTGAAATCCCATGGGCCCCACGAGATGCAGTCTTGCTCCCGTTGCGGCGCAGGTACGCGCAATGTTGCCCGTGTTCTGCGGAATTTCAGGCTCGATCAATACTATATTAAGCGAGTATTCCATCTATGTAAACCTCTTTAATATCAAGATTTTCATCAAGGAAAACAAGGTCGGCGCATTTTCCTGTCTGTATGGAGCCGATTCTGTCATCTTCTTTTATTGCCCTTGCCGGATTGATGGTACAGGATTTCAGGGCGGTTTTGAAATCAATACCGAAACGGATCAGATTTTTGAATTCCGTGTGGATATTTGTGATTGAAGCAGCAATCGTACCGTCATTTAAAACAGCGTATTTTCCGTTCTTCCTGACAAATACCTGCTGACCGCCCAGCTCAAATTCGCCTTCACCCAAACCTGCTCCGCGCATGGAGTCACTGATGACAACAGCCCTGTCCTCACCGAGTATGTCAAAGGCGTTTCTCAAAACAGCGGGGCAGATATGCCCGCCGTCGCAGATCAGCTCGCACATGACCCTTTCATCGTCCAGCATAGTGCCTGCAATACCGGCTTCTCTATGCGTCATAGGCGTCATCGCGTTGAAAAGATGGGTGGCATGCCTTGCGCCGCAGTCGATTGCTTTCTTACATTCCTCCGCGTTCGCGTTTGAATGACCTACTGAAACCGTACATTTTTTGCTTACCGTTTCAATAAAATCTTGGCTGTCAAAGGCTTCCGGCGCAATGGTGATCAGTTTTACTTTGCCTTTTGCGGCTTCCCAAAGCGTATCAAATTCTTCAACCGTGCCGGCCCGGACAAAATCGCCGTTCTGGGCTCCCTTTTTGCTCAGCGCGATAAAAGGACCCTCCAGATTGATTCCTGCAATCTTGGCGCCCTTGGCAGTATAGTCAGAGATGGTTTGAACGATATCCACAAGTTTTTCATGGCTGAGGGTCATTGTGGTGGGACAGAAGGAAGTGACTCCGTGTTTTGCCAATTCCTTTGCGATTTTGTCAAGACTCCCCGTACTTGCGTCGCTGGCGTCCCCTCCGGCGCAGCCGTGAATATGTATGTCAATAAAACCCGGGACAAGGATAAGACCGCTCATGTCCTTTCCTTCGCCGTCTATGATGCCGATTTGTTTGATAATACCGTTTTCAATTTCAATATCACCGAATTCCTTTTCAAAAAATTCGTTATAGAACGTACAGTTTTTAAAGATCATCACGCATTTTCCTTTACTATTCTGTAAGCTAATTCCTGTAACTGCTCGTATGTTTCAAGCTGACCTATCTCACGGCGGAAAGCGGCGCCTCCTCTGAGCCCTTTTGTGTAATACGCGGCATGGTGCCTTGCCTCCCGCATTGCGGTATATTCCCCTTTATAATCCATTATTTTCTGAATATGCCGGAGCATAACCAGCATTTTTTCGTTTACTCCCACTTCAGGCAGGACACGGCATTCACTGAAATAAGCATTCAGCCTTTGGAATATCCAGGGATTTCCCAAAGCGCCCCTGCCGATCATGATTGCGTCGCAGTTGGTCTTTTCCAGCATAATCGCCGCTGACTGTTCGTCTCTGATGTCGCCGTTACCGATAACGGGTATGGACACTGCCTGCTTTACTTTCGCTATGATGTCATAGTCAACTGTGCCGGAATACATCTGTACTCTGGTCCTGCCGTGGACGGTTATGGCTGCGGCGCCGTTTTTCTCCGCAATTTGCGCAATCTCCACGGCGTTGACCTTTTTATCATCCCATCCCTTGCGGATTTTTACAGTAACAGGAACGGGTACTGCCTCAGATACGGCTTTTATAATTTCGCCGGCAAGCGCAGGTCTTTTCATCAGACTTGCTCCGCCGCCGTTCATCGCGATTTTAGGCGCCGGGCATCCCATGTTTATATCTATGATGCGCGGCTTAAATTCCAGGCATTTTACTGCCGCCTGCACCATAATCTCAGGGTCATCGCCGAAGATCTGCGCCGCCGCCGGATCTTCCTTCTCGCCCAGCACAAGCAGCTCCCGGCTTTTTTTATCACCCATTGTAAAGCCTTTTGCGGACACCATTTCCGTCACCGTGTAGCCGGCTCCGTAATCTATGCACAACTCACGGAACGCTCTGTCTGCAATCCCAGCCATAGGCGCCAGGCATATTCCGTTTTTTATTTCAACATCTTTTATTTTCATAGTTATGATTCCTTCTATGCGATAGAATAATAGTATCACAAATTGAATATAAAAGCAATTGCAGAGCCATGTTAATATTGCATTTTCCGTTTATTTTTGCTAATATTTATAATAACAAAGGTAAGGGATGTTATTTATGTTTGTAGATATTGCAAAGATAAAAATAAAAGCCGGTGACGGCGGAGACGGCGCTGTTGCTTTCCACCGTGAAAAATATGTTGCCGCCGGCGGACCGGACGGCGGAGACGGCGGCAAGGGCGGAGACGTTGTTTTTGTGGTTGACGATAATCTTTCCACCCTGGCGGATTTCCGTTATAAGCGAAAGTACACCGCAAAGAACGGTGAAAACGGACGGGGATCACGCCAGTATGGGAAAAAGGCGCCCGATCTGGAAATCCGGGTGCCCAGAGGTACCGTGATCCGTGAGGCAAATTCCGGCGCCGTGATGGCGGACATGAGTAAAACAGAACGCTTTGTCGCCGCGAAAGGCGGAAAGGGCGGCTGGGGAAATATGCACTTTGCCACCCCCACAAGACAGGTGCCCCGTTTTGCAAAGCCGGGTATGCCGGGTGAGGAATGGGAGATTTCCCTTGAACTGAAACTGCTTGCCGATGTGGGTCTCGTTGGTTATCCCAGCGTGGGAAAGTCCAGCCTGATTTCCGTGGTGAGTCAGGCAAAACCGAAAATAGGCGACTATCATTTTACTACTCTTGTGCCGAACTTGGGCGTAGTTTCCATGGGTGAAGGCAATTCCTTCGTTATTGCCGACATACCCGGACTGATTGAGGGCGCCAGCGAGGGCATAGGTTTGGGCCATGCGTTTTTGCGCCATGTGGAGCGCTGCCGGCTTCTTGTGCATATCGTGGATGTCAGCGGACATGAGGGCAGAAATCCCATTGAAGATTTTGAAAAAATCAACGAAGAACTGGTTAAATTCAACCCCGAACTTGCCAAACGCCCCCAAATCGTGGCGGGAAATAAAATAGACATGGCGGAGCCTGAACAGATCGAAGCGTTCCAGAGCTATGTTGAGGCAAGGGGGTACGAATATTACTCTATCTGCGCCCCCATTCGCGAAGGAACACAGGAACTGATGAACGCCGTGTGGAACAAACTGCAGACCCTGCCGCCAATCAAGGAATATGAGACAGAGGAGATTCCTCTGGAGTCACTGATCAAGGATGACAAGGGCTTCAAAATCACTGTCGAGGACGGGAATTATTATATTGTCGAGGCAAACTGGTTCCCGAAAGTGCTTAAGGGAATTGACGTTGAGGATTACGAAGCACTGCAGTATATGCAGCGTGTTCTGGAAAAGAGCGGCGTTTTCGACGCGCTCAGGGAAAAAGGTATTCAGGAGGGCGACATCGTTTCAATCTACGATATTGAATTTGAGTATGTGCCGTAATGCTTATGAGTTTCAGATTTATAGATAAAGAGGTAAACGCCAAACAGCTCAGTCCCCTTAACTTAGCTTTTATAGGCGACTGTATTTATGAGATTTTAGTGCGTGAGACGCTGGTGACGGACGCCAACAGGCCTGTCAATGACCTGCACAGGGAAAGCGTCAAATACGTGTCCGCAAAAGCGCAGACAGAAGCTTTTGAAAAAATAAAGGATATGCTGACCGATGAGGAAACGGCGGTGTATAAAAGGGGCAGAAACGCTAAGGTGGGCCATTCACCCAAAAGCGCCACCGAGGGAGAATACCATTGCGCCACCGGTGTGGAAGCCCTTTTCGGCTACCTGTACCTGACGGAACAGACGGACCGGATAAAAGAATTATTCTCGGTCATACATACAGAGCATACATGAATATCTATCTCCTTTGCTTAGACCTTGACAAATCGGGACAGGTGTTATATAATATAACACGCTGACGGGAGCATAGCTCAGCTGGGAGAGCATCTGCCTTACAAGCAGAGGGTCACAGGTTCGAGCCCTGTTGTTCCCACCAAAGACTTAACGGTTATGATATCGTTAAGTCTTTTTTATCTTATACCCGCGCTTTTCAATCCGCAGGGATATACGAAAATGAAAGGGGGAGGAAATTTATGCACGATATATGGAATCCGTGGCACGGCTGCAGGAAGTACAGTGAAGGCTGCCAGAACTGCTATATGTTCTATCTGGACAAGCTGCATTCCAGCCCGAGGCCCAGCACCCTTGTGTATAAAACCTCATCCATGAATTATCCCCTGTCAAAATTCAGAAACGGCAAATATAAGATACAAAGCGGCGAGCAGATACGCCTTTGTATGAACAGCGACTTTTTTATTGAGGAAGCGGACCCGTGGCGTGAAGAGGTATGGGATATTATCCGCCTGCGAAGCGATGTAAAATTCTTTATTCTGACCAAGAGAGCACAGCGGATAGCGCAGTGCCTGCCCTATGACTGGGGTGACGGGTATGATAATGTGTCCATAAATGTTACCTGTGAGAACCAGAAAAGAGCGGACGAAAGAATGCCCATACTCCAAAATATCCCTGCAAAGCACAAGGGCGTTATGACTGCTCCGATGCTCAGCGAGATACACATTGAAAAATGGCTTGAAAAAGGATTTATCGACGAAGTCGTCTGCGGAGGGGAAAATTATAACGGCGCCAGGGAGTGCCGCTATGAGTGGGTAAAATCCCTTTCCGAGCAGTATAACACCAAATTTACATTTATTGAGACCGGCACATATTTCGTCAAGGACGGCAAAAAATATAAAATACCAAGTAAGTTCAAGCAATCGCAGCTTGCGCATAAAAGCGGTCTGAGCCACGGCGGACAGGAATTCCCCTACAAGCTGGTTGACAGCTGGAATATGGAAATACCAAGGGCGGAATTATATACGCCTTCCTTTATTGAGCGGTGCGAAAACTGCGGCAGCAAACCAATCTGCAACGGCTGCGCGAAATGCGGAAAATGCGGCGATATCTGAATAACTTGCCGCAATCGGATCAACATTGTTAAAATATTAACTATAAGAAAATAGCATATTTACTATCTTTTTGTATAAAGTGTAAAATTTACATTTTTTTCTTGATTAATAGGGACAAACGGTATAAAATAAGAATGCATAAAAGCAAAACATTTTAATTTTACGGAGGTAATTTCCAATGGTAAAAGTTGCTATTAACGGATTCGGCCGTATCGGTCGTCTTGCTTTCCGCCAGATGTTCGGCGCAGAAGGCTACGAAGTAGTTGCAATCAACGATCTTACAAGCCCGAAGATGCTTGCTCATCTTCTTAAGTACGATTCATCACAGGGCAAGTACGCTCTTGCTGATACCGTATCAGCTACAGACGATTCCATCATTGTAGACGGTAAAGAAATCAAGATTTACGCTAAGGCTGACGCTTCCGAGCTTCCTTGGGGCGAGCTTGGCGTTGACGTTGTTTTGGAGTGCACAGGTTTCTACTGCTCAAAGGAGAAGTCTTCAGCTCACATTAAGGCGGGCGCACGTAAAGTTGTTATTTCCGCTCCTGCAGGCAATGACCTTCCCACAATCGTTTACAATGTAAACCATGAGACACTTAAGCCGGAAGATACAGTTATTTCCGCTGCTTCCTGCACAACAAACTGCCTTGCACCTATGGCTAAGGCTCTTAACGACTACGCAGAGATCCAGAGCGGTATCATGTGTACAATCCACGCTTATACAGGCGATCAGATGACGCTTGACGGTCCTCAGAGAAAGGGTGACCTTCGCCGTTCAAGAGCTGCTGCAGTTAACATCGTTCCTAACTCAACAGGCGCTGCAAAGGCAATCGGTCTTGTTATTCCTGAGCTTAACGGCAAGCTTATCGGCTCCGCGCAGAGAGTTCCTACTCCTACAGGCTCAACAACAATCCTTACAGCCGTTGTTAAGGGCAAGGATATCACAGTTGACGGTATCAACGCCGCTATGAAGGCTGCTGCAACAGAGTCCTTCGGTTACAACACCGATGAGATCGTATCTTCAGATATCGTTGGTATGAGATACGGCTCACTCTTTGACGCTACACAGACAATGGTTCTTCCTATCGGTGAGGATCTCTATGAGGTTCAGGTCGTTTCTTGGTATGATAACGAGAACAGCTACACATCACAGATGGTTAGAACAATCAAGTACTTCTCAGAGCTTGGTTAATAACCGATAATAAATAATGAAAGGCTTGGATTAAATCCAAGCCTTTTTTATTGCAGCATTTTGATGAATATCAAATTTAAGGAATTAAAATAAGGAGAATTTTAAGCCATATATTTTACCGTTTCAGAAGATGTTATTTTTCACATTTGTATAGTATTGCAATACAAATGTAATGCAGACAAAACATATAAAAAAATATATACTTATATCGGTGATTGTATGAACTATATTGACAGAATTATTGGGCTGAGAGAAGATAACGATCTGAAACAAAAAAGCCTGGCAAAGGTATTGGGAAGAAGTCAGCAAGGCTATTCAAATCTGGAAACAGGACGGGTAAAATTTACAGTGGAAGAAATCATGAAACTCTGCGAATTTTACAATGTGTCAGCGGATTATTTATTAGGATTTACAGACAAAATAACAGAGTTACCAAAAAATAAGTAAAGGACAAACCGCCGCCTAAACTGTTGTTTAAGCGGCGGTCATATTTTATCATCTTTTATTTTGTAACAATGTGGTCAACAAAAAGTCTGTTTTTCGTATTATTTATGAAAGGCAAATGATTATGCCTATTCGCTCTTTCCCATTACGTCAAGAGGATTGACCTTTTTACCGTCAAGCGTGGTTTCAAAATGAAGGTGGCTTTCGCTGTTCAGCTCAAAGGGAACGGTGCCCAGGGTGCCCAGCGTCTGACCGATGGTGACGTAATCGCCCTGTGAAACATTTACCGTATTGAGTCCGCAGTATTTTGCCACAAGCTTTCCGCCGTGGTCGATTTCCACAACTTTGCCCAAAAGGTTATCGTTCTCCACCGACAAAACAAGTCCGTCGTTGATTGCGACAACTTTACCTCCCTGCGCGCACTTGAAGTCGATGGCAGTATGGGAACGGTAATCACCCATTGTATCGTTCTTTACAAGCTCCTCGGTATAACCGGCAATAATCGTCTCCTCACAGGGATACTTATAAAAGGACTTATACGGGGTATTTGTATCCCCTGCTTCCATCGTCGCCTGCTCAGTGGTTGCCTGCGTGGTTTTCTGCGTTGTGCTTTCCTCGGATTGTGCAGTAGTAGTCTCACTCTGCGTCGTCGTTTCCTTAACGGTTACCCGTTTCTGCACCTCTGTAGTTTCTGTCTGTTTAACGGTTGTGGCTTCATTTACCTGCGCATTATCCGTGCTTTGGGTTGAAAAATAAACGATAAGACCAAGCGCAATAATACAAAGGCAGATTACTGAAAATAAAGCTCTTAAATTCCTATTATTTGGTTTGTCTTTTGTTGCCATAAAAATAACACCTCACAAGCAGTATTGCCGTGAGATGTTCATTTTATGCCGAATGATTTGAAATTTAATTATTTTTAGTGATTTTATTGAACCTGCGCTCTGTCCACAATATTGATCTGATTGGAATACGCGATTTTTAAATGATCATTTTCATCATAATAGGTCACATATCCTCTTGCCGCCCAGTTATATTTTGATGACAGATTCCTTATATTTACAATATAAATTCCGTTGGTTGAAACCGAATCGAATTTACCCGTCATCATTTTATTGTTCATCGTCAGTTCAAATCCGTCAGGGTCAAACTGCGCCGCCTTTTTGTAATAAAAGGCAATACCGATGGACTCGACTCTGCAATCCTCCGGAAGACCCATTGCCATTGTAAAGGAACCTACGCTGTTTTCCTCGTCAAGCCGGTAATACAGATCAAGAGCCGGCGTTTCATCCTCAGGTACGGGAACGGTAGGATATTCGTAATTGCCGCCGTCATATTCAGGGAAAACGGTAACGTCCTCTCCGTTTTGCAGTTTGGAAAGGACCTCGGCGTCATCATATACCCATCTTCCGTTTGTGTAACCGAGCTTATACGGAACTTCGGGAAGCAATGCCGAAATGGTCGTCAGTTCTTTCCACTCGTCCGGAGTTTTATCAATAATCGCCTGCTTTTGTCCGCTCTCATTGGAGAAGATAAGGGAAGCTGCGTTTTCTTTTATAAATCTTGCCTCAAAATCAGTATTTGAAGTTATTTTAAAGGTAAACACCTCATCATACGAAAAAATCCTCTTTGTGACCTTTTCATACCAGCCATCGAAAACATAGCCCGCTTTCGGCGCAGCGGTCAGGGTTATTTCCGTACCGAAAAGAACAGAGTACTTCCCTGTGTTGCCGTCGATACCGTTATAGGATACGCCGACGGTGCCGTTGGCGCCTTCCACATTCAGATTCAGATAAGGAACTAAATCTGAAATAGCTGTTAAAATCTCATATACGGCGCTGTCGATTTCCGTCTGCGGCAGGGATTCGGAAACAAGGTGCTTATATGCGTCATATACTGCCAAAAGATTTTCATATGACTCCGGCGAATAATCCTCTTCCTTATAATCAAGAACTTTATCCAGCGCGGCGATCAGGGCGCTGTTATCCGATGCGTAATCCGTTATATTATCTGTATATGTATCATGACATATACTGCAGGTGTGTTTCGTATATCCCCTTTCGTTTTCTGTAGGCGCAACGATCTCCGTCACATAATTGTGCTGTGTACGGGGAATACTTTCGCTGTAGCTGTAACCGCAGACAGTACAGGTATAGTCCAAAGTTCCCGTCTGCACACAAGTGGCAGGCACGCGCACAACACCGCTGTCAAAAACGTGACTGCCGGCGGGAATTACGGATGTGTCAAAGACCTTCTCGCAATTTGCGCAAATCTCTGTTTTAACAAAGCCCTCGGTACAGGAAGCACCCTCGTCATAAACCCATATCAATTCCTCGTGTGAGCAGACGTATCCGCTCTGCGCCATGGGATACTGCGCGTGGAATTCTGTAGTGTCGTATTCGTCCAGTCGGGTATGGTCGTAAAAATCCGACGAGCCTTTCATAAAATAATCGTATATCACACGTCCGGAGGCCCAGTAATCCCCGTCAGGCGCGTTGATATTATCATAGCTTGAATCGTCCCATGTACAATCAACCTCGTAATACTGACCGTCTACCTTAACGATATTCCAGGCATGATTTACCCCGGCGATGATTCTTGTATCCAATCCGACCTCTTTTGCCAATCTGTGAAAGAGCAGCGCATAGCCCTGGCATACCGCCTTACCGTCAAACAGCGCCGCATAGGCGGTAAACTGCGGTTTATAATCCGTATTGTTCAGATTGTCATAATCATACTTTATCCTGTCACAGACAATATCGTGTATGGTTTTTACCTTTGCGTAGTCGGATTTATGATTCAGGTCATAGTCCTGTATGATTTTTTCTATCTCGTTTTGAATCGCCGCCTCCTGCTGGGCGGTTGTATAATATGACACAGTATATGTCAGGGTATATCTGTAATCCCCTGTTGGATATTGCGCGATTCTGATGCTGACGCTATATCCGCCGTAACTGAACTTAAGATAATCACCGTCAGAACTGCATTTTGAAATGTTTTCATCAACAGCGCCATTAAAAATACTCTTTACCAGTTTTTCATAATCTGACTCTCTGGTCTCCAAATTTACAATGATTTCCGGTTCCCTGTTTACCATATTTTCCCGCAGAAATTCAGCCGCGTCATCCACCGTATAAAAGGTATCCGACTGAACGGAGTCGGCAAGCAAAAAGGACCTTCCCCTAGCAGCCGAACCAGCGTAAGACTCCTGTTTATCATCATACAGTGGGTTGACTGAATTATACTCATAAACCTCATAGCCTGAGACCCCGGCATATACGGAAAAATCAAGCCCTGCCGTTATGCTCATGAGCATAAGCAATGAAAGAAGGACTGACAAAGTTTTTTTCATAATGATTCACCTCTCTAAATATGCATAAACACCCTAATTATAATTCAAGTATAGCACTGTCAAAACCCGCAGTCAATAAAAGAAAAATGCCCGGCGGAAAAACCGCCGGGCATTTCTTTATTCGATAAATGATTAAACGATTCCCTGTGCCATCATAGCGTCGGCAACCTTCATAAATCCTGCGATATTTGAGCCGACAACGAAATTGTCAACCGCATCATACTTCTCACAGGCTTCCTTCATATGGTAATAAATGTTAATCATGATTCCCTTCAGCTTCGCGTCAACCTCATCAAAGGTCCAGCTTGAACGAATCGAGTTCTGTCCCATTTCCAAAGCGGATGTGGCAACACCGCCGGCATTGGACGCCTTGCCCGGAATAAACAGTACCTTTCTTTCAAGGAAAACATGCGTAGCACCCTCGTCGGCAGGCATATTGGCGCCTTCGCAAACAGCGTAGCAGCCGTTATCCACAAGTCTGTTTGCCTGCTGCTCGTTTATTTCATTCTGCGTAGCGCAGGGCAGCGCAACGTCACAAACAACATTATCCCAGATGGATCCCTCGCCGTAGGTTGCGTCAGGATGCGTATCAAGATAAGTCTTGATTCTCTTGCGGTCAACTTCTTTAATCTGCTTAACCGCCTCAACGTCAATACCGTTTTCGTCAATGATATATCCGGCGGAATCAGAGCAGGAAATCACCTTTGCGCCAAGCTGGGTAGCCTTTTCCATAGCGTATATTGCCACGTTACCCGAACCGGATACAGCAACTCTTGCACCGGCGATATTTTTGCCGTGGTCTTTAAGAAGCTCCTCTGTAATGTAAACAAGACCGTAACCGGTAGCCTCGGTTCTGGCAAGAGAACCGCCGAAGCTCAGTCCCTTTCCTGTCAGCACACCCTCCGAACGATTTGTAAGCTTCTTATACTGTCCGTAAAGATAACCTACCTCGCGGGCACCTGTACCGATATCTCCGGCAGGAACGTCCTCGTCCGCGCCGATATATTTATAAAGCTCGTTCATAAATGCCTGGCAGAAACGCATAACCTCCATATCGCTCTTTCCCTTGGGGTCAAAGTCAGAGCCGCCCTTGGCACCGCCGATCGGCAGACCGGTAAGGCTGTTTTTAAAGATCTGCTCAAAGCCCAGGAACTTGATAATGCTGAGGTTTACACTCGGATGAAGTCTCAGACCGCCCTTAAAAGGTCCGATAGCGGAGTTAAACTGCACACGGTAACCTCGGTTTACATGCACCTGTCCGTTGTCGTCCACCCAGGGAATACGAAACATGATCTGCCTCTCCGGCTCAACAAGTCTTTCAAGAAGACCCGCCTTTTCATATTTCGGGTCATTGTCAACCACCGGAGCCAGTGACTCAAGCACCTCTGTAGCCGCCTGAATAAATTCCGGCTGGTCCGGATTTTTCATTTTTAAATCATTTAAAACTCTTTCTGAATACGTCATAATGATTCCCTCCCATATTGTAATGAACAGAAAACAGAATTTATGTAAAATCATAAATTCTGTAGCGCGCGCCGTCCTTGACGCTCTTTTTGAATTATATCAATATCAAAATGCGTTGTCAAATTTTTTTGTATATTTATACATTTTACGCATATGCAATGCAGCACTTTGATATATTTCCGGTCATTTCGTTATCATTATATACAGGGAAATTGTTTATAATTGACAAAAACGCTTATGACAAAAGTCATAAGCGTTTTGATGATTAATAGTTTTCCGCGCTGATTTCAAAGAAGCTTTGCGGATGATTACAGGTGGGGCAAACCTCAGGCGCCTTTGTGCCCACTACAATATGGCCGCAGTTACGGCACTCCCAAATCTTAACCTCGCTTCTTTCAAAAACCTGCATCGTCTCAACATTTTTGAGCAGAGCACGGTAACGCTCCTCGTGATGCTTTTCAACAGCGGCTACCAAACGGAATTTCTTTGCAAGCTCGGGGAAGCCTTCTTCCTCAGCCGTCTTCGCGAAACCGTCATACATATCAGTCCATTCATAATTCTCACCTGCCGCCGCAGCCTCAAGATTCTCAGCGGTATCGCCGATGCCGTTAAGCTCCTTGAACCACATCTTGGCATGCTCTTTTTCATTGTTCGCCGTTTTAAGGAACAGGTCGGCAATCTGCTCATAGCCTTCTTTTTTAGCTACCGATGAAAAATAAGTATACTTGTTGCGCGCCTCTGACTCGCCGGCAAAGGCGGCAGCCAGATTCTTTTCCGTTTGTGTGCCTGCGTACTTGTTTGTTTTGCTCATAATAATACTCCTTATTTTATATTTTATTTCTGCACTCGGGGCAGACATAATGGATTATCAGATCGTAGGACAGAATATCCTGTCCTGTTTGGCTCTGCAGGATATCCGTCAGGTCGCTGAGAAATACGTCCGACAGCCTGCCGCAGTTCCTGCATACAAGATGATCATGCTTAACCGTCTTATCATATCTGTCCGGACAGCCTTCCAGCGATATACGTCTTATCGCTCCGTCCTGCGCCAGCCTGTTTATATTATTGTAAACGGTGGATAAAACGACTTTAGGGGATATTTCTTTTGCCCTTAAATAAATTTGTTCAACAGTCATATGTTCATCAGAGGAGTTGATGATATCCAAAATCATCCTGCTGTTCTTTGTCATAAAACCAGCACCTAAAAATTAGAATTATTCTAATTCTTATTATAATGATTTATTTCAAAATGTCAATTGTTTTTTGATTTATCTTTCAGGATAATCCAATCCTTTTGGCAAACCGAAAAGATAATCCGCAGAAACACCATAAAAATTGCAGAGTTTAATAATATCGTCAACCTTATATAAAGCGCGTCTCTTTTCATACTTTGATATGGCGGATTGTTTCACTCCCAATACCTTTGCTATATCCTTTTGGTCAAGGTCTTTATCCATTCGCAGTTGAGTCAGCTTATCTACATAATCCATGCAAATCACCTCAACATCATTTTATCATAGTCTAAAAAAGACTGTTGACAAAAAGTCTACATCAGACTATAATGAAATCAGAGCCTGTTCTCTGCACATCTCGACTGTCGCCAAACAATGTTTTTACATTACAGACTCTATATTCATAAAAAAGAGTTGTCCGATTTGTTAAGGATATTCTGTACCAATCATCTTATCCTATAAGCAAATTTTTCAGATTCTCAACGGTTTTTACGATATATGTTGCTCCGGCGTTTTTCAATTCAGAATAATCACCGTAGCCGTATTCCACGCCTATGGAATCCATGCCGGCGCTTTTTGCTCCGGCTATGTCATGCATTCTGTCGCCTACCATGACGACCGGCGACCTGTCGGTTATATTGCAGCTGCCCAGAGCATATTCGATCACATCTCCTTTTTTAGACCTTGTGCCGTCCATATTAGAACCTGCCACAAAAGCAAAATACTTTTTCAGATCAAAATGTTCCATGATTCTGTCGGTAAACGGCTGCGGCTTGGAGGTAGCTACAATCAGGGTTTTTCCGTTATGCTTCAGGGTGTCAAGCAAATCTTCTATCCCGTCGTATACGGTATTTTCCAGAATTCCCTTCGTGCTGAAATATTCCCTGTAATATTCCACCGCCTGCATGGCTTTTTCATCGCTGAAACCGTAAAACATCTTAAAAGATTCATGCAGAGGCGGGCCCAGAAATTTTCTCAGTTCTCCGGTATCTTCAACACTTATATCAAATTTTTTCAGAGCATAAACAATGGAGTTTACAATTCCCGGTGAGGAATCCGTCAGCGTACCGTCAAGGTCGAAGAGTATGGT